>CANGMY010000168.1 GCA_947455015.1 Microthrixaceae bacterium
GAACAGATCGTCGTTCTCGAAGCAATTGAGCGAAACTCCATGGGCAAGATTCAGAAAGACAAAGTTCGCGACGCGGTTTTGCGCGCAATCCAGACGCGAGAGGGTTGAGGAGTGATGTCAGGTCAGCCGGCGTTGTTTGAAGAGCAACCGACTGGTCCAGGCCTCGGGCTCACGCTCATTCGCAGTGCGGTAGGTCTGGCCGCCGCCGATAAGGCCTTCGCTGCCTTACGGACCAAGGTTGCTTGGCGCCAAGACCACCTGAAGATGTTCGGGAAAGTGGTCCCCGTTCCTCGCCTCGAGGCGTGGGTTGCCGACGAGGGTTTCGACTACACCTACTCAGGGATTCACCACGAACCTGATCCATGGATTGATGAACTCATCGAGTTGCGTGATCTTTCGAGCAGTCATACAGGGACACCGTTCAACTCGGTGCTCTGCAACCTCTATCGCGATGGCAGCGATGGGGTGGATTGGCATGCCGATGACGAGCCCGAGTTTGGGCCCATGCCCGTTATCGCGTCGCTAAGCCTTGGTGCGACTCGACGATTCGATTTACGACGAGTCGATATTCCTTCGATCAAACTGGAACTTGATCTGCATCATGGCGATCTCGTCATCATGAGTGGGACGACGCAGGCGCTTTGGCGCCATCGAGTTCCAAAAACAAAGAAGCTTGTTGGTGAACGGATCAATCTCACATTCCGAAACGTGATCCCGAATCCCGACGCACGGCTTTGGTAAGAAATTTCTAAGTGCGGCGGCGTTTGGAGATCGAAAAAGTTCCATAGGGCAGTAACGCATCGGCGGGCGCTGACGTTTCTCTATGTATGTCCCGATTGTTCATGTCAGATTCTTACCGGCGGAATTTACCGTGACGCTCGTGGATCAGAAGTCCGACCTCTCCGAGGATTTGAGATTCAACGTGGTTCTCGCTGGGGCCAAGCTCGGGGACGAATTCGCGTTCGCGGAGATTTGGCGCGCTCACAACCCAGGCCTTCTTCGATTTCTTTCGGGACTGTCAACTGAAGATGACGCGCGAGACGTCGCATCAACGGTCTGGCTTGAGGTTGTCCGCAAACTTGAAACGTTTGTAGGCGACCAGGCCGGTTTTCGCGCATGGATCTTTACGATTGCGAGAAGCCGACTCATCGATCTTCGACGCTCTCGTAGCCGAAGAATTTCCACAGTCGATGCCGACGTAGATATTTGCGAACGTTCCGATGATGCAAGCGATCCAAGTCGCATTCTTGATGAAGAAGTTGCGACTCGCGATGCCATCGCACTGATTTCAAGACTTCCAGAGAAGCAAGCAGAGGTTGTGTTGTTGCGCGTTGTCGCTGATCTCGACGTGGACACAGTTGCTTCCATGCTCGGAAAGAGCGCAGGCGTTGTTCGCGTTCTGTCCCATCGTGGGCTGAAACGACTCGCGGAACTTCTTGCTGAATCGGGAGTAACGCAATGAGTGTGCGTGACGGTTCTAGTGGCGACATGAACGATTTCCCCTCGACTCCTAGCGATCTCGATGACGACACTGCAGAGCGTCTGTTGTCGGGAACGATCGATGCGGGCGATGCCCCTCCTGGGTACGCACGGGTCACTGAGATTCTTGCCGCTGCTAGTGCAGTCGCAACACCGTCCGAACTGGCGGGCGAGTCTGACGCACTCGCAATGTTTCGCACGCAGTCCCAAAGTCCGAGTGCTGTCGCAGGCGCGGCGGTTGTATCGCTCGAGGAACATCGAACGCGTCGCGTGAGTCGGAAGGCGGTGCTTGTTGGTGTTGTCGCCGGAGTGATCCTCGCCAGCACTGGTGTTGCCGCTGCAGGAGGGGATCTTCCTGAACCAGTGCAGCGAGTTGCGCACCAAACGCTTTCGCATATTGGGGTTTCGGTTCCAGATCCGCCACCTAAGCCTGCGAAGGCACCAGCACCTGCAAATCAACGACCAGACCCGACGGCGAAACCAGCGCCGTCGTCGACAGCGCCTCCGACGAAACCGAGTCAAGAGGGAACGCCTGCTTCGAAGGCTCCGCGAACTACACAGCCACCATCACCTGGACCAACGCCGTCGACAGTCCCTCCGTCGACGCCACCATCAACAGCGAGATCTCAACCACCAACACCCAGGGGAGCGAATCCGGCGCCGGCTGTGCCGTAGATCCGCCTCTCGATTTTTCCAACATCCAAACCACCAGACCAAGGAGTGCGTGCCATGCGCAAGTCCCTTGTCGCGACCGCGCTAGCGGTGCTTGCGACGTCCATCCCACTTTCTGTAGCGACCGAAGCTTCGGCGACGACAACTTCGCGATGTTCCACACCAACGACGGGCTACGGCCAAATGTTCCCCTCGTTAACAAGTGCATCGTGGGACTCTTCTGCGTTAACAGCGCTCGGTAGCGCATCGATTGCTGATGCAGAGACGAATCCAACTCCCGAGGGCGAGATTGATAGTGAGGACAACCAGGACATCCCGGCGGGCTACACGTACTTCGGACAGTTCGTTGATCACGATCTCACGTTCGATGATCGACCGAACGACCTGATAACCCCAACTGCAGTGTCAACGCTCGTGAATGGTCGCACTCCGCAACTTGATCTCGATTCGCTCTACGGAAGCGGTCCGACGACTTCGTCAACGCTCTATGAATCCGATGGCGTTCATCTGAAAGTCGGAACGTTGCTCACGGGAAGCTCAGACACTGCGGCTCGTGATCTTCCGCGTGATGCAAACGGGAAAGCGCTGATCGGTGATCCTCGCAATGACGAAAACAGAATCGTCGCTGGAGTGCATTCGCTCTTCATTCGCTTGCACAATCAAACGGTCGACCGCATTCGTGCGAATGAGCCGAATCTTTCGAGCAGCGCACTGTTTGCTCGTGCTCGTCAAGAAGTCACGTGGGAGTACCAGTGGCTGGTCGTTACTGACTATTTACCGAAGATCGCAGGACAACAGACGGTCAATTCGGTGATCAACCGTTCGGCCAGTGGCTGGAACACGAATCTTCGTTTCTACGACGCATGCCAGCAGATGCCTGTTGAGTTCGCCGTCGCAGCGTATCGATTCGGACATTCGATGGTTCGCGGTTTGTATCGCATCAACGATTCGGTGAATCGCGTTCCGGTGTTCTCGGGCACCTACGTTCCAGCAAGTGATCTCACTGGTTTCTCGCCGTCGCCATCGAACTTCGCGATTGACTGGAAGTTCTTCGTTCCAAATTCATCAACCGGACTTGGTCAGGCTCAGGCCTCCTACAAGATCGATGGGTCGCTTACGAATTCGCTGAGCCTGCTGCCATTGCCGACGACAGGTATCGGTCCTGCGAATCTTGCGACTCGCAATCTTTTGCGCAGCCAGCAAATCGGGTTGCCTTCCGGTCAAGACGTGGCGCGGGCAATGGGGGTGACGCCTTTGCGTGATGACCAGATCCTCGTGGGCAAAGCCTCGGGCGATGCCGCCGACACCGTTGCAATCACGTCAGTGTCTTCGACATTCGCAGGAAAAGCGCCGCTTTGGAGCTACATCCTTGCGGAGTCGGTTGCGAGTGCGTATCCAGTTTCGGGTGGAGCGATCACCGGTCCGCAAAAGGCACCGCTGCGACTTGGTCCGGTCGGTGGTCGCATCGTGACCGAGACAATTGTCGGACTTCTCGCATCTGACCCCGCGTCGATTGTGAACCATCGGGAGTTCTCGCCCAAGGGGCCAGGCAGGCCGGCGGGCGTGTTCGATCTGCAGACGCTGGTGAGTGTCGTGACCCGACCGGCTCCGGCAACCCCGCCGACCACCCTGCCTCGGCCGTCGACAACGACGACCACCCGTCCCACTCCTGCACTGGTGCCACCGCGCCAGGATCCTCGGCCGCCGTTTGTTCGTCCCCGCCCGAACCCACTAGTCGGACGACCCCGCTAAGAGGCGAACCTTGCTCCGGTTGGTCGCCCTCGGCTAAACCTGACCTATCTCGTCAGGAATCAACCCTCGACGGCCCACCGGAGTTTCCCCATGACCATTGCGACCGAACGCTGGACCACAACTCCACTGAACGCGTCCTTTGGTGCCGAGTTCAGGGGCTCGCGGATCGATATCGAACGCGACGGCGAATGGGTGCTTGAACAACTCGAGACAAACCTGTTCATTGTTTTCCGCGAACAGTTCCTGACCCATGCCGAACAGGTCGCGCTCGCCCGAGCGATTGGTGAAC
>CANGMY010000169.1 GCA_947455015.1 Microthrixaceae bacterium
CAAGTTCGAGCCACTGCTGACAACGCACCGTCGGCTCAGCTCGCTGGCATCTCAATTCGCTCTGTGTCCACAAAGGTCTGGGCACTTGCTGGGCTTCTCGCCGTTGTCGCTGCACTGCTCATTGCTCCGGTCCAGGGCGGCAACATCGCGACCGTGAGTTCTGCGCTCGGCCCAAGCCTCCTTCTGCTTTCGCTTACTGCAGCGATGTTCGGACGCATGCGTTCATTTGGATGGACAGTCATCGGCGGCATCATTGTTGGCATCGTCAACATGCTCTTCGTGACATGGGGTCAGATCGGCGAAGTCCCACAGGGCTCCAACGTTCTCGCGATCTTCGTGATCCTTCTGCTTCTCATCCTCTTCAATGGCAAGTCGAGTGGAATGAGTGCTGACGAATGGCAACTCACGACAAAGTTGAAAGCTGCGAACGAAGACCTCCGCAAGCATCCGCTTTATCGAGCCTCAACAATCATCGGCATTGGACTTCTTGTCGGCGGCGCTTTGCTACTGCCCCAACTCTTTGACAAACCAACCGATTGGTTGCGGTATTCGGAAATCCTGATCTGGATCATTGCGGCACTCTCCGTCACTGTCCTAACCGGCTGGGCTGGCCAGTTATCGCTGGGGCAATTCGGGTTCGTCGCGATTGGCGGCTATTTCACCGTGAAGTTCTCCGGAGGCATGCCGGTGCCGCTGGCCATTCTTGTCGGCGTCGGCTTCGGCGCCCTTGCTGCCCTCATCATCGGTGTCCCCGCTCTTCGAATAAAGGGACTCTTCCTGGCGGTCATCACGCTCGGATTCGGTTTGATGGTTCGCAACTGGTTGATTTTCAACAGTGCGCTTTCCGGCGACGGCGCAATCGCAAAACTTCACGTGAACCGAGCAAAGGGCTACAAACTTCTGTTCTGGGAAGTGAAAGGAAACAACTTCCACGGCGTGTACTGGTTCTGTCTCGTCGTCACTGTCATCGCCATTCTGCTGGTGTGGCAGATCAGACGGACAGGCGTTGGTCGCTCGATCATCGCCGTTCGAGACAACGAACTCACTGCCGCCGCATACACCGTCTCACCCACAGCGAAAAAGATCATTGCCTTTGCTGTCTCCGGTGGACTTGCAGCACTTGCCGGCGGACTTCTCCCGCTGATCTCTGCGCAGCTCGAACTCAGCCCGAATGGCGGTTGGTTCGATGTCGAACAGTCGCTGCGCGTGGTTGCCGTCGCGGTGGTGGGCGGTATTGCTTCGATCACTGGCGCCATCCTCGGCGTCATCGTGATTGTCGCACTACCGATCCTGTTCGACGGAACACCTCAGGTGAAGCTGTTCGCTTCGAGTATCGGCATGCTCGTCGTGCTTCTCTACTTCCCCGGTGGCCTCATCTCGATCATTCATGCGGGCCGAGACATGCTGCTCGGCTGGTTGGCCAAGCGCACGAACTGGGAGCCAAAGCGCAACACCCAAACTGGTTCGGTCAGCTCGCTGGCATCAGTCAAGACTCATGACGAGAACAGTGCAATGCCACTGGTCGTTAATGACGTCACGGTGCGCTTCGGCGGTCGCGTCGCTGTCGATAAGGCCTCGATCACGGTGAAGCCAGGAGAAATCGTTGGCCTCATCGGCACAAACGGTGCAGGTAAGTCGACGCTGATGAATGCCATCAGCGGATTCGTACCGAGCACCGGCTCCATCGAAATCTTCGGCACCGAAGCGCACGACAGATCCGCACCCCGCCGATCACGTCTCGGTATCGGTCGAGCGTTCCAGAACGCGCGTTTGTTCGCGTCGCTCAGCGTTCGCGAAACGCTCATGGTTGCACTCGAGGCCCGCGAGAAATCACTACTCGTTCCTTCGATGCTTTCGCTTCCGCCTTCACCACAGCGTGAAAAGCGCAAGCGCAAACAAGCCAACGAAATCATCGGCTACCTGGGTCTCACCCGCTATGCCGATGCACTTATGGGCGAACTTTCCACCGGCACCCGTCGCATCGTCGAACTCGGCGCACTCCTCGCTCTCGACAGCGAACTGCTCCTCCTCGACGAACCGACTGCTGGTGTGGCCCAGAAGGAAACCGAAGCATTTGGTCCGCTCATCGAATCGATCCGCAAGGAACTCGGTGCATCGATTCTGATCATCGAACACGACATGCCCATGGTCATGGCGATTTCCGATCGGATTTACTGCCTCGAAGCCGGTTGCGTCATTGCTGAAGGTGAGCCAAGCGCAATCCGTACTAATCCCGCGGTGATCGCTTCCTATCTCGGCACCGACGAGCGAGCCATCGCCCGCTCCGATTCCTGAGAGACACGCAGGAACGAAACGTCAGTCGCCGTCGGCGAGGATCTTCATGACCTCGTCGGCGGGACGACCAGTGCGTAAAAGGTCGGCCATGATTTTCATCGGCTGATCAATGTGGGTGAAGAAGTCGTAGTAACCCCCACACAAATAGTTGAGACCGTCTTCGCCATCGGCGGTGGTGGTGAACCGATTCCGTGGACACTCACCATGGCAGGCGAATCGGACCTCGCAGTTCACACACTGGGTCGGCAGCGTCGTCGCCTTCGCCAGACCGAACGCTTGTTGCTGCGGAGAGGCCACCATTTCGGCCAGGTGGCGCTCTGAGATGTTCCCCAGCAGGTACTCCGGCTCGACGTAGTGATCGCAGGAATACACGTCTCCGTTGTGCTCAAGGGCGATCGCCGTTCCGCAGGTCTCCGAGAAGATGCACATCGATGACTGCATGCCGAGCCATGCCGCAAGCGCAGCATCGAAGGACGGAACGAAGACCTCGCCGACATCGTTGCGAATCCACTCGTCGAAGACAGCCGTTAGGAAGTTTCCCCACTGCTCGGGAGTCACCGATCGTTCCGTAACGAGTGAGCCGTCCTGCACATACAGCGGCCGTTCAGAGGCCCGCTCTCCCCAACCAGCATCGGCTTGAACGATGAGTTCAGGAGTAGCCCGTTCGACAATTGGGATCAGCTGAATGAATCGAACGCCGAGGTCGTCGCGAAAGTGTTTGTAGACCTCAAGGCCGTGATCAGCATTCGCAGCATGGATTGAACAAAGCACGTTGGTGGCCACGTTGTGGCGCTGCAGAAGCTCCCAGGCGGCCTTCACACGGTCGTAGGTGGGTCGTCCCTGCTTGTCGACGCGGTAGGCATCGTGCATCGCTGACGGGCCATCGAGAGACAGTCCAACCAACACGTTTTCCGCGGCAAGAAACTCACACCATTCGTCATCAAGCAACGTGCCATTGGTTTGCAACGTGAATTCGAGGAGTCGCTGGGGCCCGGCGATTTCCTTCGCCTTCGCTACAAGGCGCCGATAAAACTCGACCCCCATAAGCGTGGGCTCACCACCTTGAAAGGCAATGGTGATCTCTTGGGTCCGATGCGCCTCAATGAGTTGCGTCAGGTAGGTCGTGACGAGATCGTCCGACATCCGAAAGCGATCGCCGGGATAGAGCTGTTCCTTTGAGAGGAAGAAGCAGTAGGTGCAATCGAGATTGCAGATTGCACCGGTCGGTTTTGCGAGCACGTGGAACGCAGGAGGAAACCCCTCGGGCCAGGTTGGCGGGAGTTCGGGTTCGCCAGAGCGCCGGAACGTAACGGGTTGACTCACATGAACCAGATCATTGCGAAGCGAAGAACGCTTCGATTTCGAGGGCGAGGTCACGGAACGGCGTACCCGAAACATCGACGACAACTGAATCGAGATGCCCGGTGAAGTGGAACGGCGCCAAATAGGTGTTGTCGACCGGCGTTCCGTCGTCGTATCCGATACAGAAGTATTCGCCGAACAAGTGATACGAATAAATCGTCGTCTGCGGAATCTCGCCGCTGGCCACCACTTCGCCGTCGACGAGTAAGTCAACCGTGCCAGCGAACTGGCCCGTTGGCGTGAATGAATAGCCGAGCGTGTGATGACCTTCCGGCAGCGGAGGTGACGACACACGAAAACGCTGCTTACCTAAGAAGTTGTGCACGTAATGGAGCGCGTTGTCTTGCATGTAGAGCGCGTAGCCACCGAAGCGACCGCCATGAGCGACGAGCACACCTTCATCGTCGGCGGTGTAGTCAACATCGGCAACCGTGAGCGAGGGACGATGGCGAACGTCGACTGCAGCGGGCGTCGC
>CANGMY010000170.1 GCA_947455015.1 Microthrixaceae bacterium
ACTTCAATCGAAATCGTGTCCGCCGTGACACCAATTTCCGTTGCCTGCAGCGCTTCTTTGGTACACGCCGCGTTGGCTTTCGAACCTGACTTGGACGTGGTGTCCGAACTGCTCTCTGAGCCACTACGACCACAGGCAACAGCAAGAATGCTGACGCTGAGAGCCGCAATGAGCACACCTGCTCTGAATCGCTTCACTTGGTTCCCCCCTGGGAGTTGTTGAACTACTTCGCGAACCATAACCGAATTCACAAACGCGTGTGTGACGACCGGCACAGAGAAAAAAACCGGGCCTGTCGGCCACCCCCTTGGACCAACTAACCGACCCCAAAACGCAAAAGTGACCGACCGGTAACAACTGCCCCGGTCGGTCACTTTCGGAACACCTCTAGCAGGAGATGCCGCCGTCCATCATGAGCGTTGCACCACTCACGTAGCGAGCTTCATCAGAGCCTAAGTAGGCGTAAAAACTCGCCAATTCAGAAGGCTTTCCGACCTCGACGTTGTCACGCGACATCTTGCGCATGCGACCCCAGTCGGCACCCTTCGGTGGAACGAATGCGGTGTACATGTTTGTTTCAACTCCGCCGGGAGCAACCGCACAAATGCGAATCGGCACGTCGTATTCGGTGGCCAGCGCACGAGTAAGAGCCGACACGCCGCCCTTCGACGCGCAGTACGCAGCGCTCCAGGGCTGACCCATGACCGCTGCGGTCGAGGACGTGTTGATGATGGCGCCGTGGCCTCGCTCAACCATCTGCGGCAACACGGCACGGCACGTGAAATAGGTGCCCGTGAGATTCACCGCGATCATGCGTTCGAACTTGGCCGGATCTCCGTCGTGACTGTTGTCGAAGCCGCCGATGCCAGCCACGTTGCACAACACGTCGACCTGACCGAACGCGTTCGTTACTTCAGCGACGACTGACTCGACGTTTTCCCAACTACTGACATCGCAGGCAAGAGCAATCGCGTTTGCGCCAATTGCATTTGCCGTTTCTTGGGCGTTTTCTAGATTGACATCGAGGCAGGCGACCTTGCCGCCTTCAGCGCCAAGACGTTCGGCGACACCGCGTCCGATGCCTGAACCGGCACCTGTGACGATGACACCCTTACCTACATACCGTTGTTCCATTACTCCCCCATTGTTGAGTTAGTTGCGCGAGAAACCGTCACGACGTTGCGTGCGGATTCAAGCGCCGAATGTTTTCTGACGATGGATTCAGCCGATGGTGAGCACGCCACGGGCAACTGCACCCGAATGCATGTCGTGAACTGCGTCGTGGAAACCCTCGAGCGGGTAGGTAGCAGTCACGAGCTCGTCGAGCATGAACTCGCCACGACGATAGAGATCGATGATCTGCAACATGTCGCTATGCGGGCTGTACGAACCAGCGCGGCAACCAATAACTGCACGCTCGTTTTGCGTGAAACGCTGGTACGGAAGCGTGAAGGTTGCGTCGCCACCGGGCGTACCGATGATGACGACCGTGCCGCCCCAGTCGAGCATTTCAAGCGCGTTCGACGTGACTGCCGGGTGACCGACAACGTCGTAGACCCAATCGACGCCACCGGCGTTGAACGGACCAGAAAGTTCGGTCTCGCTGTAAGGAACGAGACGACGAACCTGCTCGACGATGTCTTCATCGCGACCATTCAGGAAGTCAGTTGCACCGAACTGGCGAGCAAGTGCTTCCTTTTCCGGTTCGGTATCGATCGCGATGATGCGCGATGCCCGCTTGACGCGAAGTGCCTGAATGGCGTTAAGACCAACACCACCGCAGCCGTAAACAACCGCGGTCTGACCGATCTTGACGTCGGAGCGATACAGAACGGCGCCTGCACCAGTCATAACGCCGCATCCCACGAGACATGCTGAGGTGAAAGGAACGTCCTTGGGAATCTTCACGGCTTGGAAACCACGAACAACGGTGCGCTCGGTGAAGACCGAAGCCGCAGCGAAGTTCCAGCACGCTTCACCATTCAGCGTGAAGGGCTGCGCCATGTTTCCGAGGGTCTGGCGACAACGTGTGGGCTTGCCCTGTGCGCAGGCCTTGCAAACGCCGCATGCAGCAAGGGTCGAGATGATGACGTGGTCACCTTCAACAACGTGCGTGACGCCAGTGCCGACCTTCTCAACGATGCCCGCACCTTCGTGACCGAGAACTGCAGGAGAGGGCCAACCGAATGCGCCCGCAGCAGCGGTCACATCAGAGTGACAAACACCAGCAGCCATCACCTTGACGATGACCTCGCCGGCACCTGGCTCGCGAACTTCGAGTCCGTCGAGTACCTCAGCTTTGTCGCCAGTGAAAACGATGCCCTTCATGGATTCCCCCAGAGGTGAGTCAGTAAACGTTGAGTTGGATTCAGTACAAACAGAAAAGCGAGGTCTGGGACTCAGCTGCCCCAGATGATCGACTGCCATTCGGTGTAAGCGTCGAGACCCCAGTTACCGCCGTCGCGACCGATACCGGACATCTTGAAACCACCGAACGGTGTTTCGTGATGGGTCTGCACGCTGTTGATGCCGACACGACCCGAGCGGATTTCCTTTGCTACCTCGTAGGCAGCAGGGGTGTCCGCACCGAAGACATACGAGAACAAGCCGTAGTCACTGTCGTTTGCGATGGAGATCGCATCGTCGACTGTGTCAAACGGAACAACGACAACAACTGGTCCGAAGATTTCTTCGCGCACTGGCGTCATTGTGTTGTTGCAACCGGCAAGCAGGGTTGGGCCAATGAAGTAGCCCTTGTCCGGGCCAGCGTTGCGACCGTCGACAACGATCTCGGCGCCTTCAGAAACCCCGGCTTCGATCATTCCTTGAATGCGGCCAAGCTGGACGGCAGAAATAACCGGGCCAACCTGCGTTGCTGCATCGAGCGGATCGCCAACCTTGAGCGCGCGAGCTGCACCTTCAAGACGCGTGACGAGTTCGTCGTAACGGCTGCGATGCACGATGACGCGGGTCGGTGCCGTGCAGATCTGGCCGGAGTGGAATGCCCACACACTGGCGATGCCAGCGACAGCCTTTTCCATGTCGGCGTCTTCAAGAACGATGCATGCACCCTTGCCACCGAGCTCATGAAGCTGACGCTTCATCGTCGGAGCACCTGCAGCAACGATTGATGCACCAACCGCTGACGAACCGGTGAACGACACCATGTCGACATTGGGATCAGAAACAAGATTCACGCCAGCGGCAGGACCGCTACCGGTGACGATGTTGATGACGCCCTTCGGGAAACCAACATCTTCGAGAATCTTGGCGAGTTCGATAACGCACAATGGATCCTGTGGAGCTGGCTTCATCACAACGGTGTTGCCCGTTGCGAGAGCCGGAGCGATCTTGCCGACCATTGAGGTAGTCGGGAAGTTGTACGGAGCGATACACGCAACAACGCCGACGGGCACCTTGCGTGCATAACCCGCCATAAGCGCACCAGCGGCAAGCGGCGTGGTGCCGATTGGCTGCGGAGGAAGCGCGACGTTCTGGTCGTACAGCGCGCCCCTTGCATAACGATCGAATCGCGAAATCGCGACGGGAATCTGCATAAGCGATCCAACCGATGACGTTGCACCGGTTTCGCTAATGACGAGAGGAATCAACTCAGGCGTGCGCTTGGCGAGTTCCTTGCCAGCGGCAGCAAGAAGAGCGGAACGCTCTTCGGGAGTCGTGCGGCTCCAGGCAGGAAGTGCTTCCTTCGCCGCTGCAGCGGCGCGGGCGACGTCTTCGGCCGAAGCCTCGGGAGCGCCGGTGACGACCTGCTCAGTTGCGGGGTTGATGATGTCGTATGTGCCATCGCCACCGGGGACCCATTCGCCCCCGATGAGCTGGCGGTACTCGTTCATAGTTGCCATGGGTCGCACGTTAGGACAGCGCTCGCCTTCCGTCACACTGACCGCCCACTCAGACGGTGGACGCCCGACGAGAGCCGTGTAATCTGACGGTCTGTCAGAAACGCCACCGATGTGTGGCCGACGAGAGGTGGTCGCAGTGTCCGACGCAACGTACGACGAGGTCATCAAGGGCGGAACAGTCATCGATGGCACCGGTGCCCCGGCTCGCATCGCCGATATCGGTATCCGTGACGGCAAGATCGTCACGATCGGTCAGGTCGA
>CANGMY010000171.1 GCA_947455015.1 Microthrixaceae bacterium
GCCGCTCTCACCGAGGGCGCCAAGAACGACGGCAACCTTCTTGCTCTCGCCGTCGAAGCAGCTCGTGCCCGTGCAACGCTCGGCGAGATCTCCGACGCCATGGAAGAGGTATTCGGCCGCCATAAGGCTGAGGTCCGTACCATTGCCGGTGTGTACGCAAAGGCTTACGAAGGTGACGCAGACTTCGCTGCTCTCCAGGGCGAGATCGAAGCATTCGCCAAGACCGAGGGTCGTCGCCCCCGCATGCTGGTGGCGAAGATGGGCCAGGACGGACACGACCGCGGCGCCAAGGTCATCGCAACCGCCTTTGCTGATCTCGGCTTTGACGTCGACATGGGTCCGCTCTTCCAGACCCCAGGCGAAGCCGCCCGTGATGCCATCGAAAACGACGTGCACGTCGTTGGCGTCTCAAGCCAAGCAGCCGGACACAAGACCCTCGTTCCGATGCTTCTCGATGAACTGAAGAAGGCCGGTGCCGACAACATCCTTGTGGTGTGTGGCGGCGTCATTCCTCCTCAGGACTACGACATGTTGACCGATGCCGGTGTCGCCGCAATCTTTGGACCCGGCACCAACATCCCGTCGGCTGCTCGCAAGGTGCTGGCGCTCATCGCGGCAAAGAGCCCGAACGCGTGACGCAACCCGCCGAGACTTCCGAGTCCCTCGTTGAGGGGATTCGTTCGGGTGATCGGCGATCGTTAGCCCGCGCAATCACATTTGCTGAATCCACTCGTGCGGAGCACCGCGTCATTGCGGATGCGGTGCTTGAAGCCGTATTGCCGGCAACAGGCAATGCAGTGCGGATCGGCATCTCCGGGCCTCCCGGTGTTGGGAAGTCAACGTTCATCGAAGCGTTCGGCAAGCACATCATCAATCAAGGCCATCAACTCGCGGTTCTTGCGGTCGATCCCTCAAGTCGCCTCACCGGCGGTTCGATCCTTGGCGACAAGACCCGCATGGGCGAACTCGTAAATCGCCCCGAAGCATTTATCCGCCCCTCCCCTGGTGGCTCGCAACTCGGAGGCGTTGCCCGACGCACGCGCGAAGCAATGTTGCTGTGCGAAGCCGCTGGTTTCGATGTCGTCGTGGTTGAGACAATTGGCGTCGGTCAGTCTGAAGTGGCCGTGTCCGACATGGTTGACCTCTTCGCCCTTCTTGTCTCACCAGGTGGTGGCGATGAATTGCAGGGCATCAAGCGCGGCATCATGGAACTCGCGGACCTCGTCATCGTAAACAAGGCCGACGGCGACCTTGCTGCCGCAGCCGCTCGCACGCGCGGCGACTACGCCAGCGCGGTTCACTTGCTGCGGCCGAAATGGAATGCATGGGCGACCGAAGTTCTCGCTTGTTCAGCGCTCCATGGAATCGGCGTCTCAGAAATTTGGGAATCCGTGATGTCATTTCGGGAAACTGTTACGTCCAACGGAGAACTTGCAGAAGCGAGGTCAGCCCAGGCGACAGCATGGCTCTGGAGCGAAATCGGCGACACGCTGCTTGATCGCTTCCGGTCTGACGCGACAGTTGCGACTCTCCTCCCGGGCATCGAATCAAGTGTCTCGGCGGGGCGAATCACCCCAGCGAAAGCAGCGCTTCAGCTACTTGAGGCATTCGGCACCAACGGGTAACTCAGCTTCCTGAGCGTCGCCACACGAGAAGCAAATTGGTTTTCCATGGCTTGATCGTTGATCGACCAGAAGCCACCAAGCCGGGGACATTGTCGGAGATGAGTTGGTGGAGATCGTCTTCGCGAAGGAACGACACATTGCGATCGCCGGTGATGTAGCGATCGGAGAATTTGCCCATCCAGTACCCAGGAGAAGAAACGATGACCGTTTCTTTGACAAGCAACACTCCGTCGTCGGCCAAGAGTTCTGAAACGTCAGCGAGAAGCGCCGGACGAATTGCGGGCGGAACGTGATGAAGGACATCAGCAATAATGATTGCGTCAAAGGTTCCAGGAATCTCGGAACGTAGCTCGGAAGTCGAAATACTCCGAAACTCGACGCGCTGGTGATCACCTTCAAAGAGTGAGCCGGGATTTTCCGCCAAGTCGATGCCGAGAACTGTCGCCTCGGGCCGACGGCCAATGATCTGAGAAGCGATCATGCCGTCGCCAACTCCGACTTCGAGAACGCGAGGGCCAAATGGCACAGCCTCCATTGCCTTTCCGAGATCACCAATATTGATGAACAACGAGCGGTAGGCCGAACTGATTGGGGCCTCGATTGGCCCAAGCATGCGTCGAACTGTGGGACCGATGCTCACTACTTCCGCTCATTTCGCACGCCATGAGACTACTTGCATCTCGCTCGACCAAAGAGCACCACGAACCCTCATGCTGTTGGGCCGCCGCCGACTAAGATTTCTCCCGAATGGACGTTTCTGAAGAATCCCCCACTCCAGAGCAACCCGTCGATGAACTTGCGTCGCTTCGCGATGAAGTCACTCGACTTCGAAAACTTGTGGGACCTTCTGAAAAGTCCTACGAAGACCTCTCAAGAGATTCTCGAACCGCGCGTGACGCTGCACGCAGCGCAGAACTTGAGGCCGGTCGCTTACGAGCTCAAGTTGTCGAATTGGAAAATGACGTTCGTAGATGGCAACGAGACTTCGTCTGGTTCCGCGACCACGTCGTAAAGAAGATTCCCGTGTTGGGCCGAATCATCTCTCGATTCAGTCGACAATGACGCCGAAGAACACCGGCTCGACCGAACCTGTGATCAGTCTCGACATCGTCACGCTTGCGGACAATGCAGGCAGGGCTGAACTCAATGCTGCACTCAATACCTCATTGGCCGACGTCGTTGTTCTTTCAGGACTCCGAGGCGGAGTCAATGCACGGGCACTCCCCCTCCTCGGCGAGATATTCGAAGATCCCAGCGTCATGGTGGCCTATTCCGACGAAGAAATTGTCGACTCGCGGGGTCGCCACATTCGATCCATCTATAAACCTGACTGGTCTCCAGAACGATTTCGTTCGCAGTTCTACGTCGGCAATCTTCTTGCCGTTCGCCGCTCCGCTGCACTCAGCGCTGTCCTTGACTCAGCAGTGGACGATTCCCTACCCACGATGCGCGGCCTGTCGCTCCTCTGGGACCTCGTGCTCAGACTCACAGAACAAGGCGCTGTGGTTGTCCATCTACCCCAACTGCTCTTTGGCAGTCCGGAAGCACCGTCGGAGTCCGAGTCAGAAAGTCACTCGTCAGCCGAACTCCTCGAGGCTGCAGCAGTCGTTCAGGCCCATTGCCGTCGAGTCGGCATCGACGCAGAGGTCGAGGTTTCTGAGCCCGGCAGTACCCTTCACCTCCGCCGACATCCAGACCCATCTACGAAGGTCAGCTTCATCATCCCCACCTGTGGTTCATCTGGAACGGTTTGGGGCCAGGACCGAGTATTCGTGATCGAATTTGTGCAGTCGATCGTTGAAAAGTCCACGTGGGAAAACGTTGAGTTCGTCATCGTTGCCGACGAGACGACGCCATCAATTGTCCGACGAGCCCTCGAAAGGCTCTGCGGCAACCGGCTCGTTTGGGTCAACTACGACAAGCCTTTCAACTTCTCCGACAAGATCGCAAAGGGTCGTGCTGCGTCCACCGGCGACGTATTGCTGCTCCTCAACGATGACATGGAAGTCATTTCCGAAGACTTCGTTACAGAACTCATCGGACTTGCGCTCGAACCTGGCGTTGGTGCGGTCGGTGCTCGACTCCTGCTCGCCGATGGACGCATCCAACACATCGGCCATCGCTACGCCGACGGGACATTTCATGTCTTTGCTGGTTACGACGGTGACCATGCCGGCCCCGACGACATGTGCCGAGTTACTCGAGAATGCATCGGGGTCACTGCCGCATGTCTTGCCGTTCGTGCCGAGGTCTTCGACTCCGTCGGCGGCATGGCCCTCGACTTTCCCAACAACTTCAACGATGTCGACTTCGCTCTACGACTGCGCGAACGAGGCCTCCGGAACATCATCACCCCCCACGCAGTTCTCTTCCACTTTGAGAGCGTGACCCGAGACGGCACTGTGACAGCCGAAGAAGCCCACCTGCTGTTTTCACGTTGGGGCACGCAACTTGCTTCCGACCCGTACTCAAATCCCAATCTTGAGTCGGGTCGA
>CANGMY010000172.1 GCA_947455015.1 Microthrixaceae bacterium
ATTCCGCCGGCACTCGCGCCTGTTCAGGTTGTTGTGCTTGCGGTTCGCGATGACGACGCCGTCATCGAACGTTGTCGCACGCTCGCCGAAGAACTCGCCGATGCTGGCGTACGCGTCGAACTCGATGTGCGCGTCGAAACGTCAATGGGTCGTCGTGCGACTGATTGGGAACTCAAGGGTGTTCCGGTTCGCCTCGAACTTGGTCCTCGAGATCTGACCGAAGGTGTCGTCACTCTGGCGAACCGTTTCACCGGAGCGAAAGACGCAGTTGCACTCAATGGCATCGCAGCCACTGTTGCCGCCGCTCTTGATGCCGGTCAGGCTCAGCTCCTCGCCGAGGCCACCGATCGTCGCAACTCGCGCACGGTTGATGTTTCCACCATCGCTGAAGCCGCCGAAGCCGCTGCAACTGGATGGGCCCGAATCCCTTGGGCCAGCCTGGGCACCGACGGCGAGGCCGAACTGGCCAAGTCGAGCGTCACGGTTCGCTGTTTGGTGATGCCGGACGGCTCGCTGCCGGCCTCCGATAACGCCGACGGGGCCATTGCGATCGTCGCCCGTTCGTATTGACACCGCACTGATTCACGCCAAAAACCCCGTCTGAACTGGGGTTTCTTGCCCAAATCGATGGGTGAGTCGGACCCCCCGGGTGGTCGTTTCTGGGTCGAGGGGTCTACACTGACCCCATCGCAATCGTTCGGCAGTACTGACGAAGGCGTGGGCTTTTGCCCACGCCTTTTGTTTCGGCCGAATTCAGGTAGCGGTCACCCCGCAGTCTGTGATCTTTGAAACCCTTTGAAAGGAGGCCAGCAATGAGCGTGTCCGCACGTGTACGAGCACTTATCGAACCATTGGTGGCCGCAGAGGGTCTCGAATTATTTGATCTCGAACAAGCTGGTCCGGTGCTGCGAGTCACGGTTGATCGTGAAGGTGGCGTCAGCATTGACGACATCACCAAGACGACCCGCGCAATCTCACGGGCAATCGACGAACACGATCCGATTTCAAGCAGCTTCACGCTCGAGGTTTCTAGCCCGGGACTCGAACGCGTTCTGCGCACGCCTGCTCATTACGCGTGGGCGGTTGGTCGCACCGTTTCGGTGAAGACATTCCCGAATCACCCGGTTGGTCGTCGGTTCGCCGGCACCGTTACCGGTTCGACCGACACCACGGTCACCATTGCCCTCGATGAACCACTGGGGGAGAGCATCACGCTCAACCTTGGTGAAATCGAAAAGGCGCGCACCACATTCGTCTGGGGTCCCGCACCCAAACCGGGTGGCCCCAAGAACGGCACGAAAGCCGTGAAGCCGGCGAAAGCTGCGGCGAAAACTACGAAGTCGAAGAAGGACGCGTCGAACGCGTCCCCGAAAGAAGAGAAGGTCCAGTCGTGATGAACTCCCCTGATCTCATCGAGGCGCTCCAAGCGCTCGCCATCGACAAGGGAATCTCGATCGACACGCTGTTCGGCGCACTCGCCGACGCGTTCGAATCCGCTTATAAGCGGCTGCCAAATTCGCAGGAGTATGCGTGGGTCATTATCGATCCCGATACGGGCGAAATTCGCGTGATGGCACAAGCCCTCGACGACGACGGCATCCCCGAAGGCGAAGAGTTCGATGTCACCCCGCCGCCCGAGGTTTGGGGTCGCGTTGCTGCGCAAACGATGAAGCAGGTCATGAACCAGCGCATTCGTGAAGCCGAACGCGAAATGAAGTACGAGGAATACGCGGGTCGCGAAGGCGACATCGTTACCGGCATCATCCAGCAGACCGATGCGCGTTACACGCTGCTCGATCTCGGACGCGTCGAAGCACTTATGCCGCAGGCCGAACAGGTTCCCTACGAGCGTCCCGAACCCGGTGCGCGCGTGAAGGCGTACATCGTTGAGGTTCGCAAGACGGCAAAGGGACCGCAGATCGTCACGAGCCGAACGCATCCCGGTCTCATTAAGCGACTGTTCGAACTCGAAGTTCCTGAAATCGCCGACGGCGTTGTCGAGATCAAGGCCTGTGCTCGTGAACCAGGAGCACGTACCAAGATTGCCGTGTTGTCGAACGACTCCAATGTCGATCCCGTCGGCGCATGCGTTGGCGCTCGCGGCGCACGCGTTCGCATGGTCGTCAACGAACTTCGTGGCGAAAAGATCGACATCGTTCCGTTCTCCGATGAACCAGCCGACTTCGTCATGAAGGCACTGTCTCCGGCCAAGGTCAAGGAAGTTCGAATTCACGAAGACACCGGCACTGCCGAGGTCATCGTTCCCGACTATCAGCTTTCGCTGGCGATCGGTAAGGAAGGGCAGAACGCTCGTCTCGCCGCTCGTCTCACCGGTTGGCGCGTCGACATCAAGTCCGAAACCCAGCTGGCTGAAGAAGAGGCCTACGCCAATCAGGATTGGGCCGAAGGCGAATGGGTCGTCGACGCCGAAACTGGCGAACAGGTCTGGCAGCCCGCCGAAGGTGGCGAGGCAATGTCGGCCGAGGCGTACGCCCAAGCTGCCGAAGATGTTGAAGAGACCGAAGCGGAAGCAGAAGCCGAAGTTGTGGCCGAAGCCGAAGCCATTGTTGAGGCCGCCGAAGCAGAGGCTGCTGAAGAAACCGGATCGGAAGATCCGGCGTAGTCGTCCTATTCCTCGCCCGGCGCTGTGTCGTGCGAGGATAGAGACCCGTTCCGTGGCCGTGTCACGGCGGGTCGAGCCCATTCGACGCTTTGTTTGATGGGTCCCGAACCACGATCACTGAGGTAGCAGTTGCCGTCCAACATCCGTGTGTACGAGCTGGCACGAGAACTAGGTCTCACCAACAAAGAGACCTTGGATCTTTGTGTCGCGCTCGGGATCGGCGTGAAGAGCCACTCCTCAAGCGTCGTCGAGCCCCAAGCTGACCGCGTTCGCCGTAAGGCCGAGCGTGAAGGTCTTGTGCGCGACGTTCAGCCCGAGGAACCAGAAGCTCCGGCCAAGAAGGCGGCGGCCAAGAAGACCGCAGCCAAGAAAGCTCCGGCCAAGAAGGCTGCAGCAAAGAAGACTGCTGACGAACCGGCCGAGGCCGAGACTCCGGTCGCGCCCGCCGAAACCGAACCGGTCATTGCCGAGGTTCCTGTCGTCGAGGTCGAGACAGTTGCTCCGGCACCCGAACCAGTTTCGGAACCGGCACCAGCTCCCGCACCTGCACCGAAGCCCGCTGCCCCCAAGCGCGTCATCTCGTCCTCGGGCAGTAGTGGTCCGCGCCGCGAGGCACCGCCTGCACCGGCCGCTCCGGCACCCGCACCGGCTCCCGCAGCAGCGGCACCCGAGGCACCTGCGACTCCGGCAGTTCCGGCCGCCGCAGCTCCAGCCGATGCTCCCGCTGCACGCGCGCCGATGCCGCAACGTCCTCCAACTTCCTCGACGGGCAAGCCCATTCCGCCCCCTCCCGGCGGACGTCCCCCGGTCTCCTCAACCGGTAAGCCCATCCCGCCGCCTCCCGGCATGCGTCGCGAAACGCCTGCTCCCGGAGCGCGTCCTGGTGGTCGTCCCGGTGGACCTGGTGCTGGTGGCCCCGGCGGTCGTCCTGGTGGCGGCGGTCCTAGTGGTCGTCCCGGCGGCGGAGGCTTCAACGGCCCGCGTCCCGGTGGTGGACCTGGCGGCGGCGGTCCCGGTGGCGGCTTTGGTGGCCCCGGTGGCGGTGGCCCCGGTGGTGGCGGTCCTGGTGGTCGTCCTGGTGGCGGCGGTCGTCCTGGTGGTGGCCCTGGTGGTCGTCCCGGTGGTCCGCGTCCGAAGCGCAAGGGTCGTCGTCGTCGTAACCGCGACGAACTTCAGCCGATCGACGCACCGAGCTACACACCTCGTGAAGCACCAATCCCAACTGGTGAAGTTGTCGTAGAGCGCGCGTCAACCGCGCAGGATCTCGGCCCGAAGATGAACCGCACGGCGGCCGACGTCGTTCGCTTCCTCATGCAACAGGGCGAAATGGTCACCGCGACACAGTCACTGAGCGACGACATGATCGAACTCTTTGCTGCAGAAATCGGCGCATCGATTCGTCTCGTCAACCCTGGTGAAGAACAAGAAGTCGAGCTGCAGAAGTTGCTCATGCTCGAAGAGGACGTCGACGACGCAACGTATGAAGCGTGGCCGCA
>CANGMY010000173.1 GCA_947455015.1 Microthrixaceae bacterium
CATCGGCCAAATTGGAAAGCAGAAACGGAGTTGTCTCCGGATGCGCGCCGACATCGAATGCCAATCCCACAGTGCCGGAAGCATGCGCCTCGACCAATGGGAGGTTGAAGCCTTCCCATCGGCTCGGCGAGATCAGAACGTCGAGCGCAGAGAGGTAAACCGAACGCTCTTCGTCGGTGGCATTGACATGGCAGCGCACACCACGTTCCTCCCACCAAACGCGATCCGATTCATCGCCGCGTCCCATGATCGAAAACTCGAATCCTTCTCGGCCTTGGAACGCTTCGATGATTGTCAGATACTCGTCGAGACCTTTGTAGAACGCTTCGCCAGCTCCGAGGCGCATGAGCGTTCCAATTCGAATCGGCAGTTCAGGACCGGCAACAGAATCGAAGTCTTTTGGTCCGTAATCAACCACGTGATCGCAACCCAATGGAACGACTTTGGCTGAAGGCCATGCAATCTCGTCCCGAAGAAAATAAGAGCTTGTCAGGACTTCGTCGACCTTCGGATAGACACGCTTCAGCTTGTGGACTTTGATTTGCTCGCGATCGGCCACGTCATGTTCGAACATCGTCGGAGTCGGATCACCGTGCTCGAAGACAACTGTCGGAATCCACATCTCGAGCGCAGGAAGAACCTCGAAGTACGGACTCGTTTGTGCGACAACAATCTGGATTTCGTTCGCCTGGCAGTACTCAAAAATCGTCTGTGATGAAGGACGCAGTTCGATGACGTCGTCCGCCGCGTAGAACTCGTCGACTTCAAGGCAGCCGATGAACATCTTCCAGCCCGCAGCTCCCATCCGATCGGCGACTTCGCGGGCCACAACTGAAACGCCGTATCCCCTCTTCATCACCGACGTGAGTAACAAAACGTTCTTCATGAAGAGATGCACTCCACGAAAGAACTCCAACGTCGGACGAATAGCGCCCGGTCGGCCCAGTTCTCTTCTCCTGGCTCTCGGGTGCCGTTCTCGACGTGATAAATCGGCCCGACATGCATCGTGCGTATGTTGAGTCCGATGCGACGCAAACGCAGGCAATAGTCGACGTCCTGACATTCAGCGGCATACCGCTCGTCAAAGCCTCCGGAACGTGCGAAGAGGTCGCTTGGCGTCAGAAGAAATGCCCCTGTCGCAGCAGATGATTCAATCGTGTCACCCAGATGATGCACCGGCGGCTGGCGCGTGCCCGGGTGATACGGAACCGCAAATAATTCAGGAGTGTGTAAGAACTCAACCCCGGCATGCTGAACATTTCCGTCTTCGAACAAAAGGACAATGCCCACAGCACCGAGTTGGGAATCGGCGGTGAGCGCCCGATAGGCCTCAACGACTCCCTCTGGGCGTTCGTCGATAAAGACGTCGTTGTTCATAAACAAAACCGTTGCGTAGCTCGCGTCTTCAAAAAGATCGTTGTTGCAACGCGAGAACTGGTACTGCATACCTCGAGTGATCTCGACACCCTCAGGGGGGTTGTCAAGAAGCACCAACGTTTCGGGATTTGTTGAGCCGGTGTCGCCAAGCAGGAGTTCAACGTCGATTCCTTCTTGACTGCAGACGCTGCGAAGCTTCGTGAATCCCAGCCAAAGGCGGGCCAAGAGTTCTGGTCGGTCCTTATGGAGAACGAGGATTGACAACCCAGGACTTGAACTCTTGGCCACAAGTTGCCGCCGGTCCATGGTCACCCGGGCAGCACGCTCTGCATTGAACGAACGTGCATACGGATCAAGTTTTGGGATCAAACCCGCGAACTGCGCCATGGTTTACTCAGCGACCGTTGTCTTCGAGCCATGTCGCGGGAAGCCGGAGGAGCCCCCCCGGAGGCGAAGACTCCGCCCGCACGCGGAAGGAAAATCCAAAATCGCGCATTGCCTCCGCGCGAACGGCTTTCCCGCCGTGGACGCGAACACGACCTTCATAAATTCCGGGGGCGAGCAACAACGGATCGAATCGGCATCGAATCGTGTAACCCTCTGCCAGCGGGCCGGGCTGAGCCATTGGTGCGCTCATTTCCGTTTCGCCAACAACAACGCCGGACTCGGTTTGGATCATCAGTGAATACGTGTGCTCCTCGGCAGCGAGTACCTCCGGAAGAGCGACTCGGAGATTGATCGGCTGGCCAGTAACTCCGAATTCGAGAGGAGTGCCCGAATCATCAACCATTTCCGATTCAGTCGCCTTCGCTGGCGTCGGGAGGAGACCCGCCGCTTCAGCCTCCATCCGAAGTCGCTCTGATTCCACCGAGTTCACCTCGTGGAGATAGTTCGCGATCACCGAAGACGGTTCGCCGCTATCTCGGATAACACCGTGGTCCATCCATGTGACCTGGTCGCAAAGATCGCCGATGACCCCGAGATTGTGCGACACCAAGACAATCGTGACGCCCGAGGCTTTCAGGCCTGCAAGGTGGTCGAGACAGCGTCGCTGAAAGTCTTCGTCGCCGACAGCGATGACTTCGTCGACAAGAAGAATTTGCGGATCGACATGCACTGCGACAGCAAATCCAAGTCGGACATACATGCCACTCGAATAGTGCTTGACAGGACTATCAATGAACGCGGAGAGACCAGAGAAATCGACGATTCGATCGAAGATGCCATCGGTCTGCTTGCGGCTCAGACCCAAGATCGATGCATTGAGGTAGACGTTTTCGCGACCGGTGAGTTCAGGATGGAAACCTGCACCCAGTTCGAGAAGCGCCGAGATACGACCACGCGTTGTAACCGTGCCCGAAGTAGGAAAGTGAATGCCGGCCATCATGCGGAGAAGCGTTGACTTGCCACATCCGTTATGACCAATAAGTCCAGCAACGCTCGCTTCATTAATGTCCAAGGAGACGTTGCGAACGGCCCAAAAGTCGTCATACTTCGGGCGACCGAATTTGGTGAACAGTTGCTTCACACTGCCGGGACGGTCTTTGTACAGACGGAAGCGTTTTGAGACGTCGTCAACTTCAATGGCTTTCATCGCGTCACAACTCCTGAGCGATGTCACGGGACTTGCGATTAAAGATCGCGAGTCCGAGAACGAAGATTGCAAATGACGCCAAGGGAACAACGATGAGTGAAGATACGCTCGGCATCGTCAATCCGTAGAAGATGTCCCGCGACCACTGCACGTACTGGGCAATGGGATTCAGTTGCATGACTCGAGCCAACGTCTCGCTCTTCTTCTCGACAAGCGTGATCGAGTAAATAATCGGCGTGGCGTAGAACAAAACGTTCATTCCGATAGTGACGAGATAATTCACGTCTCGATAGAAAACGTTGTACACGCTTAAGGCAAGGCCCACACCTACTGAGAAAAGTGTGATGCACAAAATGAGGAGCGGGAAGAGCAGAAGCATCCAGCCCACATTGCCAAGGAGAATCATGGTCACAAGAAGGATGCCCGCCTCGATCATCGCCTGAAGAAGGACGGTGATCGTGTTGGCGAGTGCAGGACAGGCCGGGGGGAAATAGACCTTATTGAGCAACGGACCAGAAGATTGCAGGGCCGCGATTGCCCCGAGGACCGTGCCGTTAAAGAGATTCCAGACCCACAGGCCTGCGAACAGGTAGAGCGCAAAGGCAGACGTTCGCCCGTTCCCGGCGATCGGAGCCTGGCTATCGAAGAAATAGCCGAAGACCAGCGTGTAAACCGCGAGGACCGAGGCTGGGTTCAGGAGCGACCACAACCAGCCCAACAAGCTCTTTTTGTACCGGGCCCGAAGCTCGCGCTGGGCGAGGTTGTAGGTCAGGTTGCGGTAGGCCCAGAGTTCGCTAACTGACTTCAACGCTTGGCTCTTCCACTCTTGGGCAGCTCGACGGAACGCAGGGGCTCCGGAGAGAGAAAGGCTAGCAGGGAGGCTCTCGGCCTCATCGGACCGTCCAGCCCTCATCTGAGCTGGCCCCAACAGGGCTGCGTTCGTAGAAGAAAATGGGAACACCTTCGGGTCCAGCGACCTCTTCAGGCGCACTTAGACAAGGACCCGCCATTCGACGCGGCGTCACCAGGTGGCGCACATTGAACTTGTCGAGAACCGGATCACAGGGGTTAATCGTGACCTC
>CANGMY010000174.1 GCA_947455015.1 Microthrixaceae bacterium
CCCACCAAAAGGTGGACCGGCTGCTCGTCTCTATTAGTGTTCCGTGACCAGCGACACGTCTTTCACTGTCTCAGCACCTATCAAGGGGATCCGCATGACACTCGAGGGAATCGACCTCCTCGACCTCGACCGCTTCCAGCGACTCGAGCACTACGAAATGTTCGACCGACTCCGCGCCGAAGATCCGGTGAGTTGGCACGAGTATCCAGGAGCGAACGGCTTCTGGAACGTCGTGAAGCACAAGGATCTCGTCACGGTAAACCGCGACACGGCACTGTTCTCCTCAGAAGCTGGCGGCATCTCGATTCTCACTCCCGAGGAATTCCCGGGCGAGGCACAAGGCATGGACCCTCGCGGCCTCATGATGCTCTACACCGATCCGCCCAAGCACACGCGCTATCGCCTGCTTGTCAACAAGGGCTTCACGCCCCGCATGATCGGTCTGCTCGAGAAGTACCTCCAGCACCGTGCGATTCTTATCGTTGACAACATCATCGAGCGCGGCTCATGCGACTTCGTTGTCGACCTTGCGTCAGAACTTCCCCTTCAGGCAATCGCCGAAATCATGGGCGTTCCCCAAGAAGACCGCATGATGCTGTTCGATTGGTCAAACCGCATGATCGGCCTCGACGATCCCGAATACGCGAACGAAGACGGCGCAGCCGCTTCTGGCGAGTTGTTCATGTACGTGAACGAACTTGGCAAGCAGCGTGCAACTGATCCTCGCGACGACATCGTCACCAAACTCATCAACTCCGAGATCGAAGGCGATCGCCTTTCTGAACTCGAGTTCGACATGTTCATGATGCTGCTGACCGTGGCCGGCAACGAGACCACCCGCAACACGACCTCGTGGGGCATGTGGGCACTCATGCAGAACCCCGACCAGTACGCAGATCTTGCGAACAACATGGACGGCAAGATCGATAACGCGATCGAAGAAATCCTTCGTTGGGCGACGCCGGTGTACCACTTCCGTCGTACCGCCATGGATGACACCGTCATCGGCGACAAGGAAATCAAGAAGGGCGACAAGGTCGTCATGTGGCATATTTCTGCCGACCGTGACGAAGAAGTCTTCGACGATCCCTATCAGTTCAACATCGATCGTTTCCCCAACGAGCACATCGCATTCGGTGGCGGCGGCCAGCACTTCTGCCTCGGCGCAAACCTTGCTCGCATGGAACTGAAGTTGATCTTCGAGGAGATCCTTCAGCGGATTCCCGACATGCGCCTTGCTGGCAACGTCGACATCCTCCGTTCGAACTTCATTGGTGGCATCAAGCACATGCCGGTGAGCTTCACCGCCGGTGCTCGCCGTAACCCGGCACCGCTCGCTACCGCCTAGAGCACTCGAAGCACGATTACGCCGAGACTGTCTCGTCGCTGCGGTGATACCCAGCGACGAGTTCGGTCTCGGCGTTTTTCTTTGGGTAGCCAAACCAGACGACCGCGAGTCCGATAAGCATCGAAACGATTCCCACCGCAAACGAAACCTGTTGGCCGTCGACGAACGATTGCTTGGCTGCAGTAACGATTTGATCGGCGTACTGCGGATATTGCATCGCAATGTTTTCCGCACTTGAGAACGACTTGGTGAGTTGCGCAGTAACCGAATCAGTAACCGAAGTCGGCGCATCTGCGATTTGTTTAGTGAATGATTTCGCGTATCCAGCCGTGAGCACCGCTCCGAGGACGGCTTGAAGAATCGCGCCACCAAGATCACGTTGAAGGTCGGCCGTTGCTGACGCCATGCCTGCACGGGGAACTGGCACCGACTCGGTGAGTGACTGCGAGGACGGTGGTCCGGCGAGGCCAACGCCAATTCCTAAGAGTGAATACGCAAGTACAACCACGACAAATGACGTGTCCGATTTCCAAAGCAGAAGCATCACGAGGAAGCCGAGCCCGACAGAGATGAATCCGGCGAGGAGCGCGACTCGGGATCCGCGACGTTGGATCAAGCGCGCCGAAAGTGGTGCAACCACGACCATGAAAACTGCGGTGGGAATAATGCAAAGTCCGGAGGTCCAGGTTGAGTACCCGAGAACATTCTGCAAGTACTGCTGGCCAACGAACATTGCGCCAACCAGCGCGCCGAAAACCAACACCCCAGCCACTGCCGCTACCCAGAACGTGCGACGTCCTGCCACTTTCAGGTCATAAAGAGGGAATGCCGCACGACGTTGACGCAGCACGAAAGCTCCGACCGCGGCGATGGAGACGAGTCCGATGATGAGTGCAGCCGTCCCCGCTCCAGGCTCTGGAGCGAGCGTGATCGCGATTACCGCAGCGGCAACCATCACCACCGAGAGGATTCCGCCGAGGTTGTCGATCGGAGAGTCGTCTTCATTGACGTGGGCTGGGACGTAGACCAATGCCGCGAGGAACCCGATGACAGCGAGAGGCACGGTGATGAGGAAGACCGATCCCCACCAGAAGTGAAGAAGTAGTGCTCCGGCAACGAGAGGCCCGAGAGCAGACATGGCTCCACCGATGCCCGACCAAAGGGCGATCGCTTTTGTTCGGTGGGCACCAGCCCACAATGCGGTGATAAGCGCCAGCGTGGTTGGGAATGCCATACCAGCAGCTACTCCACCGAGGACACGGGCAAAGATGAGGGTGCCAATGTTCGGCGCGTAGCCAGCGATCAAACATGCAGGCACCGACAATCCCATGCCGAGCAGCAGCATCGTCTTGCGGCCGTAGCGGTCGCCGAGGGCCCCAAGCCACAACACCGTGGCTGCAAGACCTAACGAGAATCCGACGGCAACCGCGTTGATGGCGGTCTGCGACGCGTCGAAGTGACGACCGATGTCAGGGAGCGCCACATTCGCCACTGCCAGGTTGATGTTGGCAACGGTCGCCACCCCAATCAACGTGGCGAGGATGATGCCGGCCTTTGCGGGCATGCCTTCAGAAGTTTGAGCGTCGGTTGCCATTTGGTGAGTCTTGCGCAGGTTGGCCCGCCGCGGGGAACCTTGACATAGTCCAAGACCTTCCCTACGGTTCGGCGATGCCCACTGCGGAGTCGGTCGCCGAAACCGAACGCTCTCTCGAACGCCTCTTCCGGCTCACGGTGAACCGGGCAATTCATCATCGCCAAACTGCAGCAATCGGCGTCGAGGTCACCCGCGCGGGTTACGCCATTCTCCGCACACTTGCCGACGCCGGCGAGTTACCCATGGGGCAACTCGCTCGCAGATGTTCCATGGACCCTGCTGCAGCAAACCGCCAGGTGCGCGTGTTGGAAGACGCCGAACTCGTTGAGCGCGGAACCGACCCCGACGATGCTCGCCTCGCCGTCGCACGGCTCACAGCAAAGGGCCGACGCACACACGATCGCATCGTGGCATTACGTGTTGAACAGATGACCGACGTGCTCGACAACTGGACCGAACACGACTGCACCGAACTCGTTCGACTCATCGACCGCCTCGTCACCGACTTTCGCTTGACCCCAATCCGCACTGATTCATTCACCACTCAGGAGCAACCATGAGCCGCATCAACAGTGACCGCCGAATCGACTACGCCGGTTCCGTCCATGACGAACGCGAAATCGACGCTGTCGTCGAAGTGCTTCGTGGCGGTCCAACCGCGATGCGCATCGGAAAGAACGTCAAGGCCATGGAGCGTCGCGTCGCTGATCTCTTCGCGAAGAAGCGCGGCGTGATGTGTAACTCAGGGAGTTCGGCGCTCTACCTCGCGTACGAAGCCATCGACCTCCAACCCGGCGACGAAATCATCACGAGTTCGGTCACTTTCTCGACTGACGTTGCTCCCATCATTCGCAAAGGTGCCGTTCCAGTCTTTGTCGATGTCACTCCCGACACCTTTCAGATCGATGTCAACCGCATCGAGGAGATGGTGTCACCCAAGACCCGCTCCATCCTCGCCCCCAACCTCATCGGCAACTGTCCCGACTGGGATGTCATTCGTGAAATCGCCGATCGCCACAACCTTCTTGTCATTGAAGATTCCTGCGATGCACTCGGCCAAACATTGCGGGGAACAACCACCGGCAC
>CANGMY010000175.1 GCA_947455015.1 Microthrixaceae bacterium
ACCGCCGACACGTATGACACCAATGCGGAATCCGACAAGTTGTTTTCGCGCACGTCGGCCGAAGAAGCAGCGCCGGCCTATCTCGGTGGAGCCGACCCGATGAATCCGATTGCTTCACCGTTGTTTGGCGATTGGGACGGAGCGCCGCCGTTGCTCATCCTCGTGGGCGATGCCGAGGTGCTACTCGACGATTCACGCAAACTTGCCGAGGTTGCGAAGGCTGCAGGTGTCGACGTGACGCTCAGTGTGTACCCGGAGATGCCACATATCTGGACGATGAGCTATCCGGCGTTCCCCGAAGCAGTTGAAGGCGTCACCGAAATGGCCGAGTTCGTCGCCCGCGTCACTGCCTGAGGGCTACGCGTTTGGTGGCGGTAGATCAGCGACATCAGCAAGATCTCGGAGGCGACCGGTAGCGGACTTGTTTGTTCGCAGGTCGTCAACTGAGATGAATGGGACTTCAAGGTCGCCGATCGCAACAAGGGTGCGATTCGCAAATGCCTTATCGAATTCAAGGCCCGTGGCGAAGGTTAAGAGGTCGATTCTCTGAGGTTCGCGCCCAAGTTGGACGATAACTCCCGGTTCAAGGAAGTCGGAGTTCGCAAGTCCAAGCGAGCCGAAACCAAAATCCTCGAGTGACGCGAGGATCCGATCGACATTCGCTGGTTCGGGCCAAACCCAGACATCAAGGTCTTTTGTGTAGCGAGGGTGACCGTGTGCGGCAAGCGCATAGCCACCAATTATGAGGAACCGAACGTCATGCTTGACGAACGATTTCAAAAACTCTTGGAAGTCTTGGTTCAGTTCCATGGGCCCACCCGTGATGTTCTCGACGGAGTTCTTCGACGGCGTCGATTCGTTCTTCGATGGGTCGCGTCAGCCAGTAACGCCAAGGTTCGTCGGAATCGCCGACGATCTTTTTTGTCACAACTCGCTCGACCGAGGTCATTTGAGAATCCTATCGGTGGGGTCTGACGATCACTCGTTCTTAATGGCCATGTATTGGGGCTTACAGGCTCAAGTTACTGCTCGTCGGCCCGAACCACGTTTGGAATGATTTCGAAGTTCGCGGGGGCTTTACATCCGCATTCTGAATCGCCAAATTGCGATTCAACAGTTCCAGAAGCGACCTCGACTCCATCGAATCCGTAACCGCGAAGCGTGAGCGTTGCCGTGGATCCTTGATCGGGCACGCGCACGGAGAACGAACGTGACTCCACCGACTGCGACCATGGCCCGAACTCTTGGCGCGTACACGCACCGGAGCTATCGCATGCTTCGACCGCTGCAATCGACGTGCCGACTCTAATTTCTGCAAGTGGTCCGGAGCACGACGCCATGCAACTAGAGGCGCAACCAGACCCAACCATCACCATGCTGCCGAGTCCAAGCAAAAGGATGAGAACGCCGAGAAATTGGCGCGGTGTGCGTCGGGTCGTGAGTCGTTTCATCTGACTACGCAACCGAGAGCGGTGTGATGGCGTCAAGCAACGGGCCAATTTCGTCGCGCTCAACCTCAAGATCGAAACGTGACTGAAGGTTGAGCCAGAACCGATCGCTCGTGCCGAAGTAGCGAGCGAGCCTCAGGGAGGTATCGGCTGTGATGCGTCGCTTGCCGTGAACGATTTCGTTAATGCGACGCGGAGGAACTCCAATTGATACAGCGACGTGGTGTTGGGTAACTCCGAGCGGCAGAAGGAAATCCTCAAGGAGGACTTCGCCGGGGTGGATCGGATCGATGGGCTGATTCATTGCGGCACCTTTCAGTGGTAGTCCGTAATTGAGATTTCTTCTGGGCCAGCTTTTGTCCAACGAAAGCAGATTCTCCATTGGTCGTTCACGCGGATGCTGTGTTGTCCTGATCGATTACCGCTTAGCTTTTCCAACCGATTCCCTGGGGGGATTCGGAGATCAGAGAGCGACTCGGCAGCATCGAGAATCGCGAGTTTGCGGAGAGCAATTCGTTGGATGTCGGGGTGAAACTTTCGCAGCCGTTCTCGCTTCCAGACCCGTTCGGTATCTTTGTCGGCGAACGATTGCAGCATGACGCCTAGCATAACGCAGGGCGTCATGAACGCCAAGCGTTATGTCGGGATCGACCTGTGGTCGAAAAGGCGCACTAGTAGGAGCGACGAGAGCTATCGAGCAGCCGAATCGATAATCAACAGGGACTCTTGATCTCCCTGTTCAAACCTCAGGATGCGTTGGGAATTCGCGGTTAGGAGTTGTTCGATTTGTTCTGTGGAGGCATTTCCAACTCGCAGCCAGATCGCCTTAGGCGGTGGAACTAACGATGCGGCGAGATCGCGAAAATCAGAGTCTTTGGAGACGATGGTGAATCCATGCTCACCTGCCCAGTCCCAGATCTCGCGATCGGTTGCTTGGTCGAGGCCGAGTTCGATGACGTGGAGACTCCCTTTGAATTCGCTACCAATGTGCTCAGCAAGAAACCGCGAGAGGTTCTGGTCGAACAGCAGCTTCACGAAGCGTTTGGGGTGCGACGCTCGCGCACTGACTCAAACTCGATTGCGGCATTCACGAGTTCGTTTGTCAGTTCGGGGAAGTCGGCGACGATCTGTGCAACCGTCATTCCCGATGCGAGGTAGTCGAGGACGTCTTCAACGGTGATGCGTGTGCCCGCGATGCATGGCTTCCCGCCACGCACTCCCGGAGTTGTCACGACGACCTTAGAGAGATCCACAGAAAAAGGCTAACGATCATGGTGACCGAATGCCACGGACTTTTCGGACTGTCTCGGTTGAGAGAGGGTTGTGAATCCCGAATTTGCCTATGAATTCGAAGGAAATCTTCCACGGGAAGATCGGGTGGCGATTGCGGCCGCGTCGCGGATTTTGGTGCCGGCGTTGATCACGGTTTCGGCATCAAGGCCCGGTGGGAATCCAGTCGCAGAAATTGCTGCAATCACTTCGCCGTCAGCACCGAAGACGGGTGCAGCGATAGTGCCGACATCAAAACGACTGTGGGCTTTGAGGTCGACGACGGGGTAGTCCTCGGTGGCAAGTACCGCGAACAATTCGGCAACGTCATTACGTAGTTGGGTGCTGCTGGGGGAGTCCGACAGCGAATAGGTGCGTTCGCCAAGTTGTCGTTGTGTATCGGAACCAGCGGTAACGGCGAAGCCGCGAGTGCGAGCCAAATCAAGTGATGCTTCGTAACGAGCTATCGCCGCCGACGAATTATCGGGAGAACGGGACAACCACCGTTTGATCTCGGGCTCGTCAGACCATGCGAGAAACACCCCACCGAGTGGTGGCACCAACGGCACGCGTTCGCCTTCTCGAACTCCGGGACCAAATGCGCTGTGATGTCCAGAGCGAGCCACAAAAATGATTTCGTCAACCGTCCGTGCCGACACCACAACTTCAACGCCCAGCTCTTTGGCCAACGGTTCGATCACCTGGCGCGCAGCATCAATTGCCGGGTGATGTTCAAGCGCAACTACACCGGCAACAACAAGGGCCGGTCCGAGTGAATAGGCCCGTGTCGTTGCGTTGCGCGACACGTGTCCACTGCCTTCGAGCACGGCAAGTGTTGCGTGGGCCGAACCCAAACTCATTCCCGTACGACGAACGAGTTCGGTCAGCGTGAATCGCTCGGTGGGGTGGGTGACGAGGAGGTCGAGGATTTGGATCGCTCGGCTCGCAGCCGGTGCGGGACGGGCCATGACGGCACCTTCGGGTCGATTGACCGGGTGTGACCGGTGTCCTACGGTGGCCGCAGCATAGCGAAGAGTTCTTCGCAATAGCGAAAACGGGGGCGAGGTGCCGCCGAGAAAAGCACGCCACTTCACCGAGAACAACCGAGAGGAACCGAGCAATGACCTCGAATACTGACGGGCGTCCGGCCCTCTCCAACGAACTCATCGAACAGTTCTCGCTTCACGGCCGCACAGCCGTCATTACTGGTGCTGCTGGCGGCATCGGCCGTCAGGCGGCAATCACCTTCACACAAGCCGGCGCCAACGTGCTCATCGCCGATGTTGGTGTTGCTGGTCTCGAAGAA
>CANGMY010000176.1 GCA_947455015.1 Microthrixaceae bacterium
CGCAACGGAGCTTCCGGCAGCCCTAGGTGCTCTTGCAAGTCATTAAGAGCACGCGCGCGACTGTTGTGATCGGCAGCACGCTTCAAACGGTGCCGAGAGAATTCTTCAGTGGCGTTCTTTGTCACCGTCGCCATGAGTTCGCGCTTGTCGCCACGATGCGGAATCCGAATGCTGACCTTGGACCCACGCTGAGAACTCAGGAACTCTTCGTACAGTCCCGGATTCGCGCTTTCGAACGGAACCAGCACTTCTTTGGGCACGCCCAGCGGAGGTGGATCGCCATAGAGACGTTCAAGAATGCAGTCGATGAGTTCGCCATCGGAAAGGTCTTCTTTGCGATCAAGGACGTAGCCCTTACGCCCAACTACGCGACCTCGACGGACGAAGAACACCTGCACCGATGCTTCGAGTTCATCGCCAGCAAGGCCGACAACGTCAAGGTCTTCGTCTTTCTCCAAGACCATTTGCTGACGTTCGACCACCTTGCGCACCGCGCCGAGACGGTCACGAAGCCGAGCAGCCCGCTCGAACTCGAGTTCATCGCTAGCGGTCTGCATCTCGACTTCGAGCCGAGAAATCACTTCGTCGGTATCGCCATCGAGGAAACGGATCAGATCGCGAACCAGCGATTCGTACTTCTCCGGGGTGATCTCGCCAACACACGGACCGCTGCACTTCTCAATGTGAAACAGCAAACACGGCCGACCGAGTTTGGCGTGGCGGGACAACTTCGTGTCCGAGCACGTTCGCACCGGGAACGTTCGCAACAATTGATCGAGGGTTTCGCGGATCGCCCACGCTGCGGCATACGGGCCGAAGTACCGAGTGCCTTTGCGCTTATCGCCCCGCATCACGGTGGCCCGTGGCCATTCATCGCCGACAGTGACCGCCAGGAACGGATAGCTCTTGTCGTCCCTAAGGTCGATGTTGAACCGAGGCTCATGCTGTTTGATCAGGCTGTACTCGAGCATGAGCGCTTCGAGTTCATTGCGAACCTGAATCCATTCGACCGTCTCGGCCGTGGCCACCATCTGGGCGGTGCGAGGCGCGAGATGAACCGGATCTTGGAAATAGTTCGACAGTCGCGACCGAAGGCTCTTGGCCTTGCCCACATAAATGACGCGACCGTTGATGTCCTTGAATTGATACGAGCCGGGCTCGTCAGGAATCGTGCCGGCCGGCGGTCGCTGCACCATTGCTGAGCATCATACGGCTCCCGAGGTTTCGTCCTTCTCCCGTCGATGAACACGCGGAATCGAGGGCCAACGTCCCCAATCAACTAAGTCCCCCCGCAATACTCCTGTCCACTCCCAACAAGCCCATCGAGCTCGAGCGCGGCGGGCATCAACCTTCTCAATGATTCACTCATTGAATTGCGTCAGAACCTTCTCGAATTCGTCGGCGTTTCCAACCGCACCTCGTCCGAAGACACCGAGCAGTTTGCGATCAAACCCATCTGTTAGAAGAACGTTTGAGCCAAATGGCTTCGGCTCAAACCTACGTATCTCCGACACCTTGAAGCGAAACGAAGAAAAGAGGTTGTGCACCCGAACCTCGTCTCCGTCAACGACGACCCGGACCTTCCAAGCCAAGATCAGAAAGAGAGCAAACAGAATCGCCCACGCGAGATCAAAGAGCCTCAAAACCCAACCATGTCCACCCATGCCCGCAATTGACGCAACGAGAAGAAGCAGAGTTGGGGGTGTACCCAGAATTTTTTGCCAAGTCGGATAGGTAAATCGACGTGTCACCATGGCGGCCATCTAGTCCAGGAATATAAAGCGTTCATCGGATTCAAACTTTGAATCCACCCGCCCCACGAGAGGTTGCCGGGATTGTCAATCACATAACCGACCGTTCCCAAAGCCACCGCACCCATTACAAACGCAAAAGGACATCCAATCCCTGCGGTTGCGGCGCAGGCTGCAACAGTCAAACTTCCCGTCAGAACCGCCGTCGTGGCCTTAACCGTAAATCTCACCCAGCCTGGATACGCATCACTATTTGGACTCGGGTGTTGAGTAATTGGGGAGTACGACCAATCGGACGCAGACCGAACCTCTTCACTAACGGGCAAGGCTCGCAGCATTTCAGAGGTGTTGGCCAGCGCAGGTTTGAACATCGGGTCGCTGCTTGAGTAGTACGCGCTGATGAGCGCAAGGAATCCACACTCCGGGCATTTGCCGGTGATGTCATTGACATTTGCAGGGTCGCCGAAAACGTAGGCATACGCGTTCGCTGATCCGCCGGTGATGGGGTCGGTTTGAAGGAATCGTCCGATGCGTGGCGAGTATTGACGTGCACCCATCTCGATGATGGGTTGCAGGCCCGGTTCGGTTTCGGTGGGGCGCTGGTATTGCCCGAGCCACCGGTTGTCGAAGTTGCCAGCAGCGTTGTCGGCAACTGTGCCGGAAGTCTGATTGCCGGCTGAGTCATAGTTCGCCGTCGTACCGATCTTCGTTCCGGCCTGCGTGGCAGTAACAGCGGTATCGCCGTGGAGGTTCGGATACGACCACACATTCCCAGCCGCCCTAACAGTGAGATTCACACCACCTGGCAAGCCGATTGTCCGTTCGGCGACGTTGCCGTTGGCATCAAGGACAAAAGACGGCGAGTCAGAACTTCCCACGTAACCGTAACGGGCAACGGTTGCCCCGTTGACCTTTCGTTGAACAATCCGGTCGAGAGCGTCTCGCACATAGCTCACCGTTGTCGCACCAGCAGTAGTGCTCAGATGCCGATTGGCATCGTCATAAGTGTGGGTTTCAGAGAAGATCGCAGTGGTGTTGCCATGATCGTCATAAGTGATCGTGCCGACCGTCCGCCCCACAACCACAACCTCCGCCCCAAAGTCCCCTCCCACTGAGTGACACGCGTCACCATAAGCGGCTCACCGTGACCAGTCAACGGAATTCGAACCCAAGTTCAGCCAGCCAAACGAGCCGGGCTCGTCAGGAACCGTGCCGGCCGGCGGTCGCTGCACCATTGCCAAGATCGTATGGCCGAGTGGACCTGATGCGAGACGCGAATGTGGCCCGGAACGAATCCCGGGCCACATCGTTAGAACTCAGAATCAAAAGTTCAGCTACCCATCGACTCCATGAAAAGCGAGTTGCACTTCGCATCAATCGAGCCGTCGGGCAGGATCGGGTCACATCCGACGCGCTCTGATCGCACTGCGTGAGCATCGAACGTCCCACCATCGGCGAGATCAACTGGAACAAATCCGATGTACTGGTAGAGATAACCAAGGACCTGGCCGCCACCCTTCTGGGCGAATACCGGGAGTCGTCCCTCAACCTTTTGATACGCCGGCAGCAGTGATGACGCGTCCGAGCCAATGGGAACCCAGCCCTGCACTGGCTCGCCTGCGTATGGATGCTTTTCGTCCATCGGAACCCAGCCCGAAGCGACGTTGGCTTCAAGTTCTGCCTGCGCAGCACGGAGAACATCCGCTGATGGCGCAGCGGAACCCGCTGGCCCCGAACCGTCAGCTGCACCGGCAGAAGTCGTCTTCATAACAGCAAGCCCGGCAATCGCAAGGAAGGCGACGATCAGGCCGACGACCTTGACACTGCGAACCACACCAGTCGTCGAGTCGCATGATTCAATGTCAGCGTTCTGGTTCGACGCTTGAACAGCCTCTACTTCGGAAATGTTCATTACTCCGCCTTTCAAATGTCTTTGCGACATCGCCTCGACGTCCGCCGCCGAGAACCTGTTGGAAGGCTAAACACACCCCCCCTCCGTCAATGCATCAAACGCCGGAACCGCGGATCCCGCGCCATTCGGCCTTCGTACCCCTATGCTGTCGGAGCCGGCCTGGTATCCGGCGACATATCGAGACCCGAGGCCGACAACCCCGTGGCGTGGCGACCAGGCTGCCCCCACCGGCCACTCATCGGATCTCCCCGGCCCTTCCAGGGAGTGCACCACAACATGCTTCGCCTCCAACTACCGCTCGGTGAGCGCTACACAGACGCCACACCCGGTGAACTCGCCGATCGCATCGC
>CANGMY010000177.1 GCA_947455015.1 Microthrixaceae bacterium
GCTTCTTCAGGATCACGTGCCAGCGAAAGCAGTGCTTTACGCACCGACTCTTCATCACCGGGCTTGGTGGTGAGTCCGACTGATCCAACAACCTCGCGAACGCCGGGAAGACTTGAGGCCACAGGTACGCATCCACTCGCCATTCCTTCAAGCAGGACGATGCCAAACGCCTCTGCTCGGGTGCGCGACGGCAACAAGATCACATCATGTTCTCGCATCACTTGGCCGAGATCCTCATCTGAGACCCGACCGGAGTGACGCACATTTGTGCACGAAGGTGGGATCTGCTGAAGAACACTTGAGAGCACCGGACCTTGCCCCACCAACGTCAACTCAAGTTCGGGTTGACCCACGACAGCCCGAACGGCCACTGCCATGCCTTTGTAACGGCGGAACTGCCCGACTGCCAAAATTCGAAGAGGATCATCGCCCGAGTACTCGCGTTCCCCAGGAGAAAAACGATCTTGATCGAATCCCCACGGGATTACCGAGACATCCATTCCTGCGCGCTCGAACGGGACCGCGTATTCCTTCGTCGTCGTGACGATTTCGTCACAGCCCTTTGCGACGCGTCGGAAGAACCACTCGTAGATCCATCCAGCAAGATCGACAAACCATTTCCCAAAGTGCAGCGAGAAGTGATGGGTGTAAACGACCTTGGCTCCACGGTTCCATTTGGTGAACCGCAGAAGCGCGAGATCGCTTATTGAAGGTGATGGCCCGTGAATATTTATGATGTCGAACGGGCCGTCGTTATCGAGAACAGCACCAACCCGAGTCATTGCCGCCGAGAATCGAATTCGATCCCACCGGAGGCCTGGAGCATCGGCTGATGAGAACACCACGACCTCGTGGCCGCGCGCTCGCAGGCCGTCCGCTATCTCTCCAATAGCTTTCGCCACGCCGGAAACTCGCGGCGGCGCCTCTGAGGCGATGAGGAGAATGCGCAGTCGAGCCATAAGGGGGAATCCGTAAACTATCCCAGACCGACTGCCTGAAATCAGGACAATGAACTACGTCACCACCGCTTCATTTTCCGATGCCGCTGACCGATTTGCGGCCCTTCAATACGCCGAATGGGCCCACCTCTACCCTGGCGCGTCGCTCGAGCAGTACCGCCAAGGCCTGCTCAACAACTGTTGGGATGGATCCGATCTGACCTCGCTCAACCTCGCTTGGTTCACCCTCGATGACGGTGGTGCACCACTTGGGGTCGCGATGCTCGTAGGCGAAGGCGAACTCGAACCCGATGATGCCGGTCATCTCGAAGGCCCATGGTTCGCCGGCCTTGTCGTCGACCCCCGGTTCCGGCGACAGGGCATCGGAGCTGCACTTCTCGATTACGTCACCGAACAGGCCCGCTCACTGGGGTTTCAACGCCTGCGCCTGGTCACCGAGCACAACACCGGGTACTACGAACGAAGGGGCTGGACGGTCGAGCAAGGGGTCACGCTGAATTCGGTGCCCAATACAGTGATGTTCATTACTCTCGGCCCATGAACATCACACCTGTTGCGGGTCACCTTGGCGCAATCGTTGACGACATTGATCTCGCCGCTACGACACCTTCGGACATCGCCGCGATCAACGCAGCTATCGACGAACACCTCGTCTTGTTCTTTCCTCGCCAGAACGCGATGACCGACGAACAACAGGTCGCCTTCACGCTCAATTTCGGCGGCCCCTACTTCCACCCGATTGCACGAGCCATGGGTGCCGACGAATTCAAGGCCGGACACATCGTCGACGACATCGACCACCCTCCGTATCAGGACAAGTGGCATACCGACGTCACCTGGGATCCAGAGCCACCCACATTCGGCTGCCTTCGAATGATCGAACTTCCCGATCGAGGCGGTGACACCGTTTTCTCATCCATGTACGCGGCCTACGACGCGTTGAGCGATGCAATGAAGTCCGCTCTCGATGGGCTCACGGCGTGGCACAACCTCGGTGACGAAACTGCATTCCGCTCAAAGGCGGGCGATGCGATCGTCGACGCCACCCTCAAACTTGTTCCCGGCGCCAACCACCCCGTCATCGACGTTCACCCGGTAACGGGAAAGAAGTTCATCAATGTGAATTCCGAGTTCACTTCGCATATCACTGAGATGACGAAGGACGAAAGCCGAGCGATCCTCGACTTCCTTGTCGCACATTGTGCGAATCCCAATTTCGAAGTTCGTTGGAAGTGGACAGTGGGCGATGTCGTCCTTTGGGATGAGCGCCCGACTCATCACTTCGCTGTTGCCGATTACTACCCGAAGCGACGCGAGGTTGTTCGAGTCAACGTGCGCTAATTACGGCTAACGCAAGAAGCGGCGGACAAAGTGCCAGTAACCGGCTGCCGCAGCATCGAGGAACGAAAGCGACTCGGGAATCGGAAAGTTCTTGGCGTCGAGTCGGTCGGACATGAGCGCCGCCAATTCTTTATCGCCCACTGTGCGCTCGGACTGAACCGCGCGACGTCGCTCTCGGAGCCATTTCCGGTGGGAAAAGAGCCAACCCCAGCCGTGAATTTTCTCACTTAACCAACCGCTACGTGCCCCGATCAGGGCCATGGCTACTTCGGTCGCCACAATCAGCGGAGCGAGCAGCACAAGTGTCCGAGAATCCCAACACGTGAGCATGAAAATGAGCCGATTGCGCTCAACGAGGTACATCTTGTTGCCGACGCGACCGAATTCGTATCGGTGGCGGCCGATGGCATCGGGTACGTAATGCACGCGAAGCCCACGCTGCCAACAGCGCCAACTCATGTCTGCATCTTCATGAAATGCGAAGTAATGCGGTTCGTACCCGTCGAGTGACTCCCACACGTCGCGCCGCAGCATCACGAGTGCGGCCATTGCTCCGGCGACATCCTGATCGATCGCATGTGTTGCTGCTGGCTCACCGAACCCACCAACCCAGCTGAAGCCAAGGAAGTGGATGTCGTTGCCCGCAGAGTTCAACGTTTCGACGTCGTCATTGAGACGAATACTTCCGCCGGCGATGCCAACGGTTGGATCGCTTGCAACTTCCACCAAGCGGGCCAGAGCGTCGGGTTCGACGACAAGGTCACCGTTGGCCATTACGAGGTAGTCACCCTTGGTGAATGTCGCCCCGAAATTGCAGCCCGGCGAGAAACCAAGGTTCTCGCCTTCACCGACAACAGTCAGCCCCGGCGTGCCGCTCAGCCGCTCAACCGCACCATCGGTACACCCGTTATCAACGAGAACGACATCGATCTCGACACCCTCGGAGGCAAGAAGCGCGTGGATGCAACGCTCGAGCCAAGGTTCGTCTTGATACGAAAGTACGACTGCACTGACTCGAGGCGTCATCGACGCGACAGCCCCAAAACGCTCAGGAAGAAACTCCCCATGACCGTTTCAAATCCCAGTACGGAAAGTGTCGCTGCCGGAACTGCGAGACGAACCGCGTCGCGAGTATTCAGCGCGCCAAAGTCGGACGAGCCCCAATGGATGAATCCGTAAATTGCGAGGCCAATGCCGAGCACCAACATCAGCAATCCGATGATGAGTCCGCGTTCCAAATTGAGAACCTTGAATGCTTTTTGCATCCGGGTCGATGGCGGCATCAAACCTTCATTCGCAACGAAAGCTCGGGAGAACGCAGCAAATAAAATGGCTTGAAAGCCTATGAGGACCGCAGCCATCGAATAGATCAACGCTGAAACATCGAGCGCATGTTCGCCGATCTGGATTGGTCCGGTCAGGAGCACGCCGCCCATCACAAGACCAACGAGGAAGAGAATCATTCCCGGATACAGGAAGAGCCAACGAGGGCTGTAAAGCAGCAGGAACCGAAGATGGCGCCAACCGTCGCGCCACGTGCGCAAATGCGGAGCCCGGCTACGACCATCGGGCGACAACGTGGTGGGGACTTCAACGATGTTGAGCTTGTTGAGCGTCGCCTTCACAACCATCTCACTTGCGAATTCCATGCCAGTTGTTCGCAAGTCGAGTTCGAGGATTGCGTCGCGACGAAA
>CANGMY010000178.1 GCA_947455015.1 Microthrixaceae bacterium
CCGGCACCAACGCCGGTGAGAACGATCTCGGCCCCTTCTTGCTGGGCGAGACGGGCGACGCCAAAGCCAAGCGAGGAGTCATTGAGCACTCCGGTCATCAACAGTCGCTTACCTTCAAGCAGTCCCATGGTTCCTCCGATCGCGGTTACCGGAGAGACGTTACGTTGCGGAACCCGCAATTCGGGGGAGCAGCACGAAGAATGGAGATTGGTCCGCTACGGTTCGCCCAATGCAGATCGGAATCGTGGGCGCTACGGGCCCAGCAGGAAGCGCCCTCGGAATCAGACTCGCCTCGGCGGGTCATCACGTCATTCTGGGCTCGCGCAGTGAAGAACGAGCCGCCGAGGTCGTTGCTGGAATCCTCGCCGATTGGCCCGATCGCAATCTCGCTATCACCGCTGCCGATAACGCCGGAGCTGCTTCGGCGCAATTGATAGTCATTGCCACTCCGTGGGATGCAGCGTGGACAACCGCAAAGTCGGTCTCCGATCTACTCGAAGGCAAGATCGTCATCTGCATGGCGAATGCTCTCATCCGAGTTGGCCACGAATTCCAGCCGCTCGTTCCGCCGCGTGGTTCAGTGGCCGCGAGTGTTCAAGCTGCTGTACCGCGTTCGCTTGTCGTTGGTGCGCTGCATCACGTGCCTGCAAAGGAACTCGCCGATCTCAATCATCCGATCGAATCCGATGTCTTGGTGTGTTCCGATCATCCCGTCGCGAAGCGCGTCTCGATGGATCTCATCAATGAAATGCCCAACATGCGTGCTCTTGATGCTGGCGATCTCACGCAGGCTGCGCCGATCGAAGCGTTTACCGCCGTGTTGCTTGAACTGAATCTCAAGTACAAGACCCGCGTTGCGGTGAAGTTCACCGGAATCGATCCCGAGAAGCTTCGATAGCCATGGCAGCTCCTTCCGGCCCGATGCACATTTACGACACCGCTCGTCGCGAGGTCATTGCGTTTGAGCCCGGCCCTGTTGTGCTCATGTACACCTGCGGCATTACGCCCTACGACGCAACGCACCTCGGTCATGCGGCCACCTATGTCACCTACGACGTCTTGCAACGTCGCTTGCGCGACCTTGGCCATGAAACGCGCTGTGTTCGCAACGTCACCGATGTCGACGACGATCTTCTACGCAAAGCTCGCGAGCTGGGCGTGCACTACCTCGATCTCGCTGCGGCTGAAACCGCTCGGTTCGACGCCGATATGGAAGCTCTCAACGTCATCGAATGCTGGAGTGAGCCGCGCGCAACCTCTGCCATCGCTGACATTCGTGGGTTCATCGGCATGGTCCTTGATCAAGGGCATGCCTACGAAAGCGGCGGCTCGGTCTATTTCGATGTGAGCTCGTTCGATCGATTTGGTCAGGTTTCGCATTACGACCGCGAGCAGATGATCGAACTGGCTCGCCAGCACGGCGGCAATCCCGACGATCCCAACAAGCGCGACCCGCTCGATTTTGTGCTGTGGCAGCCCTCTGCGCCCGACGAACCCAGTTGGGAATCGCTGTGGGGTCCTGGCCGTCCCGGTTGGCATATCGAATGCTCGGCACTCGCACTTCGCGAACTCGACACCACCATCGATCTTCATGGTGGCGGCTCCGATCTCATCTTCCCGCATCATGAATGTGAAGCGGCGCAGAGCGAGGCCGCAACCGGTCAGCCGTTCGTCCGTCACTGGATGCATCAGGCGATGGTTCGCATGGACGGCGAAAAGATGTCGAAGTCGCTCGGCAACCTCGTCTTCATTAGCGAATTGCGTAAGACCTGGGATGTTCGTGCCATTCGTTTGGCGATCGTTGCGCATCACTACCGCGACTCATGGGAATGGCACGACGAAATCATGCCGATTGCGGCAGCTCGTCTTGAGTTGTGGCTTGCCGCGACCTTGGCGCCCGGTGCGATCGACAGTCAGACAGCACTCGATGAGGTCCGGGTCCGACTCGACGACGATCTCGATACCCCCGGAGCCGTCGAAGTTATCGACCGCGCAGTACAGCGGGGCGAGGGTGTCGCGTCCGCCGCAGCGCTTCTGGGCATCTTCCTCATCGGCGAGCCTCAGCGCTGAACTTTTCACTGCTTCCGGAGCGCTAGAGCTCCTCGGGTACGCTCGCTCTTATGTCTGACGAGATCACGATCACCCTTCCTGATGGTTCCGAGCGTTCTGTTCCCGCCGGTACAACCGTCGCTGGACTGGCCTCGTCGATCGGATCACGCCTCGCGAAGGCTGCCGTTATTGGTGAGGTGAACGGCACCGAACGAGATCTGGTGTGGCCGCTCGAGGCTGGCGACGAGGTTTCGATCATCACCGAGACCGACGAACGTGGTCTGTTCACCATTCGTCACTCGACTGCCCACGTCTTGGCTCAGGCTGTGCTCGATCTCTTCCCTGGTGCCACCTTCGCAATCGGGCCTCCCATCGAGAACGGTTTCTATTACGACTTCGAACTCCCCGATGGTGCAACGTTCACCCCCGACGACCTCGACCGTCTCGACATACGCATGCGCGAGATCATCAAGGAAAAGCAGCCGTTCATCCGCGACGAGATTCCAGAAGATGCCGCGCTTGAGCTGTTCAGCGGTCATAAGTACAAGTGCGAAATCATTCGTGGTGCAGCCGACGATCCGACGTCGGCAACCGAGTCGGGTCTTGTGCGCACCTACGAGAACCCGCCTCGGTTTATCGACCTCTGTCGCGGCCCGCATGTCCCGGACACCGGTCGTCTGGGACACTTCAAACTCATGCGAGTTGCCGGCGCCTATTGGCGAGGCGATGAACGCAACCCGATGCTTCAGAGAATTTACGGAACCGCCTGGGCCTCGAAGAAAGATCTCGAGGCATATTTGAAGAGGCTTGAAGAGGCGGCCGAACGCGATCACCGCAAACTCGCGACCGAACTCGATCTTTTGAGTTTCCCGTCCGAGTTGGGTGGCGGTCTTGCGGTCTGGCATCCCAAGGGTGCGATCGTCCGCAAGCTGATGGAGGACTACAGCCGCGATCGTCACGAAAAGGGTGGCTACCAGTTCGTCGTCACTCCGCATCTTGCGAACGCGAATTTATTTGAGACTTCCGGCCATCTCGATTTCTACAAAGACGGCATGTACCCGCCGATGGAAATGGACAACGGCTCGTACTACCCGAAGCCGATGAACTGCCCAATGCACTGCTTGATCTTCCGCAGTCGTCAGCGCAGTTATCGCGAACTCCCATTGCGCCTGTTCGAACTCGGCACCGTGTATCGCTACGAACGAGCCGGAACCCTTCATGGTCTCATGCGTATTCGTGGCTTTACCCAAGACGACAGCCACATCTACTGCACTGAAGAAGAACTGCAAGATGAAATCGCGTCGCTTCTCGATTTCGTGATGAGCGTTCTGCGTGCATTCGGCTTTACCGAATTCACCGCCAATCTCAGTACCAAGGATCCCGACAAGCATGTCGGTGGCGAGGAAATCTGGGAGAAGGCCACCGGTGCGTTGAAGAACGCACTCGAGAAGTACGGCCTCGAGTACTCGGTGAAGGAAGGCGACGCCGCGTTCTACGGTCCGAAGATCGACATCGACATCAAAGATGCGATTGGTCGTACCTGGCAGTTGAGCACCATTCAGTGCGATTTCAATCTTCCCGAACGATTCGATCTTGAATATGTCTCTGACGACGGGTCGCGGAAGCGCCCGATCATGTTGCACCGTGCATTGTTCGGATCAATCGAACGATTCTTCGGCGTTCTTCTCGAGCACTACGCCGGAGCTTTCCCCGCATGGCTCGCACCAGTGCAGGTGCGGATCCTCCCTGTTCGTGACGATCACGACGCGCATGCGAACCTGTTGGTCGCCAGCCTTCGTGCCCGGGGCTATCGCGCCGACATGGTCGAGGCCGATGAACCTCTCGGCGGTCGTATCCGCAAAGCCAAGTTGGAAAAACTTCCCTATGTGCTTGTCATTGGCGACGACGACGTTGCGCACGCAACCGTCGGCGTGAATCCGCG
>CANGMY010000179.1 GCA_947455015.1 Microthrixaceae bacterium
GCGATTGAACCAGCCGAACCAATTGAGGCAATCGAAATTGTCGACGATTTCATGCCTCTCACTGTGCGTTCCATCCCTCTAGCGTAACGAGCCCGCTTGCCTGCACCCCTCCGCGAGGGTCCGACCACTACATTTCCGGACGGCACCAATGCCCCAAGAGTTCGGAGAAATCGTTGAAGAATCGTCTCGTTGTCGCTGGTGTCGCAGTACTCGCACTCGCCGGCCTCGTTATTGCTGGTTGCAGTTCCGACAAGAAGGACTCTGCCTCCACCACCACTGCAGCCCCCACCACCACGGCAAAGGCCTCGACCTCGTCCACCGTTGGAAACGTGCTTCCGCCAATCATCATCACGCCACAAATGGCCAACGCCAACGAAGGCGGCACCCAGCCGGTTCCGCCGATCAAGGTCGGTGACACGGTCGTGTTCAACATGGGAGCAATCGCAAAGGGCGTCACGGTCTCAATCGCTCCCAATACCAACCCGTCGGTCTTCGAAGTGACATCGAAGGGATCGAACGACGGCACGGTGTCGATGAACGCTGGCGGCAAGGCCATCGCCGTCGGAACAACTCAGGTGAGTCTCGGAGCAGGTGGAGCGGGCGTCGAGAATTTCCTTGGCACCTACACCCTCGTCATCACGAAGTAACCAGCACCACTCTCGCTGAAATGGTGCCGTCCTTCGGGGCGGCACCTTTCGTTTTCGTGCTACAACTCTTCGACCATCACAGAGGGGGAATCCGATGATCCGACTGAGCGTGCTCTACCCGAAGACCGACGGCGCGTCGTTCGACCACGACTACTACCGCGACAGCCATGTGCCGCTTGCGCTCAAGACCTGGGGACTCGAGTCCGCCGAGATCGATAAGGGCATCGACGGCCCCTACGAAGCTGCCGTGCACTTCACCTTCGACTCAATGGAAGCCTTCGGCGCCGCTCTTGGCGCACCAGGCACCGCCGATGTACAGGCCGATGTCGTGAACTACACGACAATCGTGCCGGCAATGCAGATCAGCGAAATCGTCTGACCTTCAGGGTCGTCTTCCAACACATCAATCTGTCGTTCATGTCACTGCCTGCAACACTGGCAGTGACATGAACGCGTTTCTTCTCAGCTTCGGCGTCATCTTCCTCGCCGAACTCGGCGACAAGAGCCAGTTAATGGCGATGACGTTCGCCGCGCGTTACCGCGCCATCACGGTGCTCATTGCCATCACTATTGCAACGGCAATCGTGCACCTCGCCAGTGTTTTGTTAGGTGCCGTTGTTGGTGTTGCGTTACCGACCCACATCATCAACATCGTCGCCGGTATCGCCTTTCTTGGCTTCGCTGCCTGGACGCTGCGCGGCGACAAACTCACCGATGAAGAAGCAGCAAAAGCCCAGCAAGAAAGTTCGCGTTCGGTTCTTTTCACCGTTGGCCTCGCGTTCTTCCTTGCCGAACTCGGCGACAAAACGATGCTTGCAACGATCACGTTGGCCACCGATCACGGATTGTTCGGAACATGGCTTGGTTCAACGATCGGAATGGTCGCCGCGGACGCGCTTGCAATTGGTGTCGGCCACATTCTCGGAACGCGTTTGCCTGAACGCGTCATCCGCATCGGCGCGGCGATCGCATTTGTGATCTTCGGTGTCTTGCTGATTGTTGAAGGTCTGCGCGGCTAGCGCAGACACTCACAGGTTTGGAATGACCTGTGTTTCGATCAGTTTGAGGCTCTTCCACGCAAGTTCGGGCGGAAGTCCTCCGACAAGCGGATGCAACATGCAGAACGCGAACGGACCCTTCTCGGTTAATTCGGCGACAAGTGCTTCGGGTGTCACGACGCGGTACTGACCGGTTGCGCGTAACGCGTCTGAATCATCGACCCGCACAAAGCCCGTTGCGCCTTCGATGCCGGCCCCTGCGGCCCAATCGCCGTACGCGTTGACTTCGTGCATTGCATACGGTGCAAGTTCTTCCCACCCTTGATCAACGTCAGTTGCAACGTGAATGACTGACGTATCGCCACCCATGTACGGACCGGGATCGGGCTTACCTAACTTCGCACATTCATCGACGTAAAAGTCCCAAATTTCAGGGATCGACGGAATGAAACCGTCGGCAATACGCGCTGCGCGTCGTGCCGCTGCTTCAACCGAACCGCCGAGAGAAATGGGTGGACCACCAACCTGCGCCGGTGTTGGCAACACCTGCACAGTGCGGCCGCGGAACTCAAACGGCTCACCCGTCCAAGCTTGCTTCAACGTTGTGACGGCTTCGGTCGTGCGCGCTGCTCGCTTCGAAAGCGGGACATCGAACATCTCGAACTCAGAAGCGACGTACCCATTCGTGAGGGTGAGATCGAGTCGCCCGCCACTAATGAGATCGACAACGGCAACGTCTTCGGCCAAGCGGATCGGGTCGTGGAACGAACTCACCATTGCCGAAATCCCAATGCGAATGTTTGCCGACCGTGCCGCCATTGCAGCAGCCAAAGGAAGCGGCGAGGGGAGGTATCCGTCGGGTGAACCATGATGTTCCGAAAGGATCGCGGTGACGAACCCAAGCGAATCGGCCCACTCGACCATATCGACCGAAGCGGCATAGCGATCGGCCCGAGTTCCGGGTGCCGTTGCCGGCATACGCATATCGAATCGGATTCCAAAAAACGCCATCGGTGCCCCCAAGAACAGTGTGTTGGCTCGATGGTACGACCTGTCTGCGAATCATGAGATCGAAAAGCCTCCTCAAAGAAGTGACCATGAAATCCGAGGTCGGTGCCGTAATCTCTCTGCGCACCCGGGCGAGTACGCCGCGGCCGTGCAGCCCTCATGACGACCAACGCTCCTCTCCCCCCACCACCGCCCAAACCACCACGTCCAGCGTGGAAGACCGTCACGGTCGTCGTTCTCGTCGCGCTTCTTTCCATTCCGGTGCTGTCGCTTGGAAAGGCCGTCCTCACCCCGAACAGCCTTTCCATGACCGAACGCGCCGCTGAATGGATGCGCGACAACAACATGGGATTCATCCTCAACAACATCGAGTCATGGTGGTTCTCGAAAAACGGCCCCAAGGCCGGAGGCGAGCCCGACCGAGAGATTGATGTTGCAAGCACAAACGCCCAAACCGGTCCGACCACCCCGCCAGCGGTTCCTCACCTGCCTAAACCCGCAAATGTCGCAGTTCCCGATGGCGTGACCCCGGTTGCGAACGAAGGGGTTTGGACCCCAGTTGGCCCCCAGGTCGGTGGCGCGCAAACCATGTACACCACCCAGGTTCGGCCTGACTCGGTGCACACTTCAATCCTCGATGGTTTGGTGTGGATCGATCCCAAACTGGTGAAGTTCGAAGTTCATCCCGGCACCGAAGAACCCGGCGGCAAACAGACCGTTCCAGCGCAGGTTCCGCTGGACAAACGACTCGACCTCATTGCTGCATTCAACGGCGGATTCCGCATGCAAGACGCGATGGGCGGGTTCTATCTCGATGGCGTCACCTACAAACCGTTGCGTGACGGAGCAGCCTCACTTGTTGTCTATAAAGACGGTGTTGCCAGTGTGGGCATGTGGGGCCGCGATTTCGAAATGGGCCCCAATGTCGAAGCTGTACGACAAAACCTCGATCTCATTATTGATAACGGCGGTGGTTTCCCGTTCCCAGGCGGAAATCCGTCGCCCAAGGACAAAGCCGCACCGGGCGAACCCGCCGATGGCCTCGACAACAACCAAAACGGCGCATGGGGCGACACCCTTGGCAACAAGGTGCTGGTGTGGCGCTCGGCGGTTGGCGTGACCGCCGATGGCGCACTTGTGTATGGCTACGGCTCTGGTCTCGGAGCTCGATCGCTGGCCGATCTCATGTTGCGAGCCGGGTGCGTTCGAGCCATGGAACTCGATATCAACCCGGCGTGGACAACGTTCAACTTCTACAGCGCCACCACACCCGGCAATCCGTCATCAGTCAAGGGTACGAA
>CANGMY010000180.1 GCA_947455015.1 Microthrixaceae bacterium
AACGGTTTCGGTGGTTCGCTTGCCCTTGGTTGCTTGATGCTTCCGATCATCATCCGTACGACCGAAGAAATGCTTCGTCTTGTCCCCGATGAACTTCGCCAAGCCAGTTACGCCCTTGGCAATCGAAAGTGGCGCACAATTCTGACGGTTGTGCTCCCAGCCGCCTTCGGCGGAATTACCTCTGGTGTGATGATCGCGATTGCTCGTGCAGCGGGTGAAACAGCTCCGCTGGTGTTCACGATCGGCGCGGCCCGGAACCTCAATCTCAACATTTTCGACGGTCCGATGACAGCACTTTCGGTGCAGATCTTCGGAAATGCTCAAACCCCATTCGAGGCGGCGCAAGCTCGTGCTTGGGGTGCCGCTCTGACACTTGTTGCCATCGTCTTTGCCATGACCATTCTCGCCCGCGTTGTGTCGTCAAGGGTTGCCCGACGACACTCCGCCTGATCGCCATAGCCTCCAGACGTGACTGAAACCCACGGCTCCGACGCAGAGGACTCCTCAATGTCTCCTGAACTCGCTGCATCAACTGATGACCTCGTTGCTCAACCGACGACCCCCGAAGCGAAAGCGCCCAACGTGGTGTTCGATGTTCGCGAGCTCGACGTGTACTACGGCGAATTCCGTGCAGTTCGTGATGTCAATCTCGAAGTTCACCAACACGAAATCACCGCATTCATTGGCCCATCTGGTTGCGGAAAGTCGACAGTGCTTCGTTGCTTCGACCGCATGAACGATCTCATCGAATCTGCTCGAGTCGACGGCACGATCCTCTACCACGGCGTTGATCTTTACGATCCGCGCATCGACCCCGTCGAAGTTCGCAAGCGCATCGGCATGGTTTTCCAGAAGCCGAACCCATTCCCGAAGTCGATCTACGACAACATCGCCTTTGGACCGCGCCTTGCCGGCAATAAGGGAAATCTTGATGACGTTGTTGAACATGCCCTGCGTCGCGCTGCTCTTTGGGACGAAGTGAAAGATCGTCTGAAGAAGTCCGCGCTGGGTCTGTCGGGTGGACAACAGCAGCGTCTTTGCATCGCTCGTGCTATTGCGGTTGAGCCTGAGGTCATCCTTATGGACGAACCGTGTTCGGCACTCGACCCCATCGCAACAGCTCGTATCGAGGATCTGATGCAGGAACTCAAGTCTGACTACACGATATTAATCGTGACTCACAACATGCAGCAGGCTGCGCGTGTGAGCGATCGCACAGCGTTCTTCACGACCGAAGTGAATTCCGAAAGCGATACGCGCACCGGTGTCTTGGTCGAGTTCGATTCAACCGACAAGATTTTCTCGGCGCCATCCGATGAGCGCACCGAGAATTACGTCACTGGACGCTTCGGCTGAGGTGGAACGCGTGCGCCAGCAGTACACGTCCGAACTTGAACAATTGGCACTTCAGGTGGAACTGATGGGTGTTCTTGTCGACGAAAATCTTGAGCGAATGCGCACAGTTCTTAACTCCGGGAACGTGAGCGTTGCCGAAGAGGCAATTTGCACAGACGATCGAATAGACGCCATGAATGTTTCTCTCATGGAACGGTCCTACGAGCTCCTTCGCCGTGAAGCACCGGTCGCGTCGGATCTCCGACTCATCGTTTCAGTGCTCCGCGTAACTGCTGAGCTTGAACGCATTGGCGACCTTGCTTTGCGCATCGCAAAATTGGCCCCCGAACACGAACTTCTCACTCGGGTTCCTGTCGCGTTCGACATCCTCGAAACCCTGGCCGGTCATGCGGTGAGTCAGTACCGCGATGCACTGCGGGCATGGTCGACCCTGGATCTCGCTTTGGCTGAACAAGTTGCGTCCGAGCCCCAAGTTGCCCTTGCGTCGCGCCACCTTGTCGAAGCGTTGCTTGCCTACGAAGGTCCCGACGCAGTCGTAGTGGCGCTCCGTACGATGGTTGCAGGCCAAGCACTTGATCGAATTGCTGATCATGCCGCTGTGCTCGGCGCTCGAATTCGTTATCTGATTACGGGAGATCCGGATCATCTTGCGGCAGAAGTCCGTTGAGTCGCTCGGCCGGAACTAACAACGGGAGTTGGCATGCCTGAACAGCGCAAAACTTTTCATCAGGAACTCGACGAGATCCGTGACGATGTTGTTCGTTTGGGCGCGCTAGTGGGCGAACTGATTCCGCGCGGCACCGAGGTTTTGCTGACGAACGACATGCATGGAGCGCAGCTCGTCATTGAGTCCGACGATGAACTCGACGACCTCTCGCTTCGAATTGAAGAGCAGTGCTACCACGTGCTTGCTCTTCAGCAACCAATGGCTTCGGACCTTCGCTCGATCGTCACCGGTCTATGGCTGACTGGCGAGCTTGAGCGCTCCGGCGACCTCATGGTCAATGTCGCCAAAGGTGCGCGTCGCATCTACGGGGTGACCCTTGATCCGAAATTGCGCGGACTTATCGAACGAATGAGCGAAGAAGCGTCTCGTCTCATGACGTTTGCGCTCGATGCCTATGCAGAGCGAGACGCGAGCCTTGGCGTCGCTATCGACGACATTGACGATGCGCTCGACACGCTTCATGGCGACTACATCGAAGCGATCTTCGAATCGCATGCAACCCACGACATTGGTTTGCAGGCTTCTGTGCAACTTGCCCTCATTGGCCGTTACTACGAGCGCATCGGCGATCACGCTGTAAACATTGGTCAACGTGTGCAGTACATGGTGACCGGGTGGCTTCCCGAGCAAACCGGAGCGGCGCGCCTGGTTGCGCGTCGTTCGTTGGCTGCCGAAATCGGCGCGGAGATTCCTGATCTAGGGGCTGAAAGTAAGCAATGAATTCGGCCGTCATGAGTGCACTGATTGCTGCTTTAGTTGCCGCTGCGTTGACAACCGTCATTTCGCGTTTCTTCTGGAATCGCGCTCAGCGAAATCATGTGTACGAGTCGACGATGCGGTTGGGTTTCGAGATTCCGACAGAACGCGAGATGGTTCGCTTCGATGACCTACTTGCATCGGTCGAGCGTGCGGTTCGTGACCTTCGTTCAGAGAACTTTGAAGCGGAAGACGCTCGGTTCCGTTTGCAGTCGGCGCTTGATGCGTTGCCCGTCGCTGTAATGGTTTTCGATGGTGAAGGTTCATTGATTGAGTTCAACAACGCATCACAACCGTTTCTCGAAGCCCGTCATGGAGATGCACTCGTGGGCGCAGCGGTCAATGATCTGATTCGCGTCGCGAATTCTGGAACCGATGCTTCAACTGCGATTGAACTCTTTGGTCCGCCGCGTCGCACGGTCGTCGTGACCACCGTTCCGCTGCCAGAGGATGGGCAGCCAGGAGCGGTGGCATTCGTCGAAGACATCACCGAACGTCGTCAGCTCGAGGCGATTCGAACCGATCTCGTTGCGAATATCAGTCATGAGTTGAAGACCCCGGTTGGCGCGATCGGGCTTCTTGCAGAGACCCTTGTCGGCGAAGACGATCGGGCGATTGTGGAACGCCTTGCCAATCGGATCAATGCCGAGGCAATGCGTATCGCTCAGATCATTGAAGACCTCATTGAACTTTCGCGTATCGAATCAGTCGCTGGGGCCGGAAATGCCATCGTTGAGCTGGCCGATATCGCCACTGATGCTGTTGAAAGTCTCCGCACCGCAGCAGTCCAGGCCGAGGTGTCGGTGCAGTTGCTTGTGTTGTCCGCTGACACTCGGATTATTGGCGAGCGACGTCAACTTCTTTCGGCGATCGGCAATCTCATCGACAACGCCATTAAATATTCTGATGCCGGCACTGTGGTCGACGTGTCGGTTGAGTCGACTTCCGATGGGATCGTCGTAAAAGTCGCCGATCACGGAATCGGAATCCCGACTCGTGACATCGATCGAATCTTCGAACGCTTTTACAGGGTCGATCAGGCCCGGAGCCGCCAGACCGGCGGAACGGGACTCGGCCTTGCAATCGTTCGCCATGCAGTTGTGAATCACGATGC
>CANGMY010000181.1 GCA_947455015.1 Microthrixaceae bacterium
AACGGTTTCGGTGGTTCGCTTGCCCTTGGTTGCTTGATGCTTCCGATCATCATCCGTACGACCGAAGAAATGCTTCGTCTTGTCCCCGATGAACTTCGCCAAGCCAGTTACGCCCTTGGCAATCGAAAGTGGCGCACAATTCTGACGGTGGTTCTGCCGGCTTCGTTCGGTGGCATCACTTCTGGCGTGATGATTGCCATCGCCAGAGCTGCGGGTGAAACCGCACCGCTGGTCTTCACGATCGGTGCGGCCAGGAATCTGAACCTGAACATTTTTGAAGGTCCGATGACTGCGCTCTCGGTGCAGATCTTTGGAAATGCCCAGACGCCATTTGAGGCGGCTCAAGCACGTGCTTGGGGAGCTGCCCTGACGCTCGTCGCCATTGTCTTTGCCATGACCATTCTCGCCCGCGTCGTGTCGTCAAGGGTTGCCCGACGACACGCTGCCTGATCGCCCTAGCCTCCAGACGTGACTGAAACCCACGACTCCGACGCAGAGGACTCCTCGATGTCTCCTGAACTCGCTGCATCAACTGAAGAGGTCGTTACACAAACGACGACCCCCGAGTCGAAAGCGCCCGCTGTGGTGTTCGACGTTCGTGATCTCGACGTTTACTACGGCGAGTTTCGAGCGGTGCGCGATGTCAATCTTGAAGTTCGCCAGCACGAAATTACGGCGTTCATCGGCCCATCGGGTTGCGGAAAGTCGACGGTCCTTCGCTGCTTCGACCGCATGAACGACCTCATTGAATCAGCTCGTGTCGATGGAAAGATTCTGTATCACGGCGTTGATCTTTACGATCCGCGCATTGACCCTGTCGAGGTTCGCAAGCGGATCGGCATGGTGTTCCAGAAGCCCAATCCGTTCCCGAAGTCGATCTACGACAACATCGCCTTCGGCCCCCGCCTTTCGGGAAACAAGGGAAACCTCGACGACATCGTTGAGCAAGCTCTGCGTCGTGCGGCTCTTTGGGACGAAGTGAAAGATCGTTTGAAGAAGTCCGCGATGGGTCTGTCGGGTGGTCAGCAGCAGCGCCTTTGTATCGCTCGCGCCATTGCTGTTGAACCCGAAGTCATCCTTATGGACGAACCGTGTTCGGCACTTGACCCAATCGCAACGGCTCGCATCGAAGACCTGATGCAGGAACTCAAGTCTGACTACACGATCCTTATCGTGACGCACAACATGCAGCAGGCTGCTCGCGTCAGTGATCGCACTGCGTTCTTTACCACTGAGGTGAATTCGGCAAGCGATACGCGCACTGGTGTGCTGGTCGAGTTCGATTCAACCGACAAGATTTTCTCGGCACCCTCCGATGAGCGCACCGAGAATTACGTCACTGGTCGCTTCGGCTGAGGTGGAACGCGTGCGCCAGCAGTACACGTCCGAACTTGAACAACTCGCCCTTCAGGTGGAACTGATGGGAGTTCTTGTCGACGAAAATCTCGAGCGCATGCGAACGGTTTTGAACTCGGGCAATCTGAGTGTTGCCGAGGAAGCGATTCGGACTGACGATCGAATCGATGCCATGAACGTTTCGCTTATGGAACGGTCCTACGAAATGCTGCGGCGTGAAGCGCCAGTGGCTTCCGACCTTCGACTCATCGTTTCGGTGCTGCGAGTGACTGCAGAACTTGAACGTATTGGTGATCTTGCCCTTCGCATCGCGAAGTTGGCGCCCGAGCATGAACTGCTCACTCGAGTACCCACTGCATTCGACATTCTTGAAACCTTGGCTGGCCATGCGGTGAATCAGTACCGCGATGCTCTGCGGGCCTGGTCAACTCTCGATCTCGCACTGGCCGAACAGGTTGCATCCGAACCCGAGGTCGCGCTGGCCTCTCGCCATCTCGTTGAAGCGCTCCTCGCCTACGAAGGTCCCGACGCAGTCGTGGTTGCGCTCCGTACGATGGTTGCAGGCCAAGCACTCGATCGAATCGCCGATCATTCCGCCGTGCTTGGCGCTCGAGTCCGTTATTTGATTACCGGAGATCCTGATCACCTCGCGGCAGAAGTCCGTTGAGCCGATCAGGCGGAAGTTACGACAGGAGCCAGCATGCCTGAACAGCGCAAAACTTTTCATCAGGAACTCGACGAGATCCGCGATGACATTGTTCGCCTCGGCGCACTCGTCGGCGAAGTCATTCCTCGTGGCACCGAGGTGTTGCTCACCAACGACATGAGTGGGGCTCAGAATCTCATTGAGTCTGATGACGAACTCGACGACCTCTCGCTTCGAATCGAAGAGCACTGCTATCACGTGCTCGCCCTTCAACAGCCGATGGCTTCTGACCTTCGCTCAATCGTGACCGGTCTCTGGCTTACCGGCGAACTAGAGCGTTCTGGCGATCTCATGGTCAATGTGGCCAAGGGTGCTCGTCGAATTTATGGCGTCACCCTTGATCCAAAGTTGCGGGGCCTTATTGAGCGCATGAGCGAAGAGGCTTCTCGGCTCATGAAGCTTGCGCTTGACGCCTATGCAGAACGAAACGCCAGCTTGGGCGTCGCCATCGACGACATCGACGACGCGCTCGACACGCTGCATGGCGATTACATCGAAGCGATCTTCGAATCGCATGCAACTCATGACATCGGGCTGCAGGCCTCGGTACAGCTGGCGCTCATCGGTCGGTATTACGAGCGCATCGGCGATCACGCAGTGAACATTGGCCAACGCGTGCAGTACATGGTGACTGGATGGCTTCCCGAGCAGACCGGAGCCGCCCGTTTAGTTGCTCGTCGTTCGCTGGCTGCTGAAATCGGCGCAGAGGTTCCCGACCAGGAGACCGAAACCGGCCAATGAATTCAGCCATCTTGAGTGCGCTGATTGCTGCTGTTCTCGCTGCCGTCTTGGCAACTGTTTGTGCGCGTTTCTTCTGGAACCGGGCTCAACGCAACCATGTCTACGAATCAACGATGCGGTTGGGGTTCGAGATTCCAAGCGAACGCGAGATGGTGCGCTTCGATGATCTTCTTGCAATCGTTGAACGCTCTGTCCGTGATCTTCGATCTGAAAATCTTCAGTCGGAAAGTGCTCAATTTCGCTTGCAGTCAGCACTTGATGCGCTGCCGATTGCCGTAATGGTGTTTGACGGCGAGGGTTCGATCATCGAATCGAATGGCGCTTCACAGCCATTTCTTGAAGCCCGCCACGGCGATGCGCTCGTTGGCGCAGCGGTCAACGATCTGATCAGGGTGGCGAATTCAGGCAGCGAAGCTTCCACTGTCATCGAACTCTTCGGGCCACCGCGTCGAACTGTTGTCGTGACCACAATTCCTCTTCCGGAAGATGGACAGCCGGGCGCAGTCGCGTTTGTCGAAGACATCACGGAACGCCGTCAGCTCGAGGCGATTCGCACCGATCTTGTTGCGAACATCAGCCACGAGTTGAAGACCCCTGTTGGGGCGATTGGTCTTCTGGCGGAGACCCTTGTCGGCGAAGACGACCGCGCCATTGTGGAACGCCTCGCGAATCGGATCAATGCCGAAGCGATGCGTATCGCACAGATCATTGAAGACCTCATTGAACTTTCACGTATCGAATCGGTCGCTGGGGCCGGAAGCGCCATCGTTGAGTTGGCCGACATCGCCACTGATGCTGTTGAAAGTCTCCGCACCGCTGCGGTCCAGGCCGAAGTGTCGGTGCAATTGGTTGTTTTGTCGGCCGATACGCGGATCATTGGCGAGCGCCGTCAACTTCTTTCAGCAATCGGCAATCTCATCGACAACGCCATTAAATATTCCGATCCTGGCACTGTGGTCGACGTGTCGGTTGAGTCGATTTCCGACGGGATCGTTGTGAAGGTCGCCGATCACGGAATCGGAATCCCGACTCGTGACATCGATCGAATCTTCGAACGCTTTTACAGGGTCGATCAGGCCCGGAGCCGCCAGACCGGCGGAACGGGACTCGGCCTTGCAATCGTTCGCCATGCAGTTGTGAATCACGATGC
>CANGMY010000182.1 GCA_947455015.1 Microthrixaceae bacterium
GACTCCGACATCGCGCTGTGCGCGGCACTTGGTTTCGATAACTACCGATTCTCAATTGAGTGGTCACGAATCGAACCCGAGCCAGGTGAGTTTTCGATCGCAGCGCTCGACCATTACCGACGCGTGCTCGCGTCGTGCCACGCGCATGGCATTGAACCGGTGGTGACCTTTCATCACTTCACGACACCTCGCTGGGTCGTTGCGGAAGGTGGTTGGCACACGGCGTCGACCGTCGGTCGTTTCCTGCGCTTCGCAGAGAAGTCGGTGAATCATCTCGGCGATCTCATCGGCACGGCCTGCACTATCAACGAGCCGAACATCGTTTCGTTTGTTGGCTATCAGATGGGATTCTTCCCACCGGGGTCGACTGACGACGCGGAGTTTGCAGCAGCCAACACGAACTTTATTGATGCACATCGTCGAGTCGTCCCGATTCTGAAGGGTGGCCCCGGGGATTTTCCGGTCGGTCTCACATTGTCGATGGCTGACTATCAGGCAGTTCCGCCGGATGATTCCGATGCGATTGCACGTCGAGATCAGATTCGTGCGGTGTCAGAAGATCAGTTCCTCGACATCGTTGGCAAAGACGACTTCCTTGGTGTGCAGGTCTATAGCCGCACGCGAGTTGGGGCGAACAGCGTGTTGGGCGGCGAAGAAGGTGTCCCAACACTTCCGATGGGGTACGAGTTTTGGCCCGAATCGCTTGCCGCGTGTTTACGGCGTGCCTGGGACTACACCGGTGGCTCGATCCCGCTTCTTGTTACCGAAAACGGAATTGGTACCGACGATGATCCGCAACGGATCGAATACGTGCAGCGCGCGCTCGAGGGAGTCCTCGCGTGCATTGACGACGGCATCGATGTGCGGGGCTACACCTATTGGAGCCTGATGGATAATTTCGAATGGGCGTTCGGCTATCGACCCCGATTTGGAATTATCGAAGTCGATCGTGCAACGCAACGGCGCACCGTCAAGCCCAGTGGTGAATGGCTAAGCGGCATCGTTCGGGCGAACGCGCTCTAACTCGTGCACCCGACAACTAGGGTGAACTGGTCCGGCTCGAACGCGAGGAGCGTCCCCCGATGAGCCACGAAATCAACCACGAATTCCCCGCGTCATCGCAGACTGTTACTCCGCTTCCCGAAACCACGGGAGTTCTTGGCGGCATCATCCATTCGATCCGCACCCGTGGCCTCCGCTACGCGTTGGTTGCTGTGGTCAATGTTGTTGTTGGTCAGACGTTGTTGCTGGCCCTTCAAGGGGCGATGGGTCCGACCTGGGCCAACATTGTCGCCGTCGGTCTTTCTTCTGTTCCTGCCTATTACATGAACCGCGCCTGGGTGTGGGGCAAGCGGGGCAAGAGCCATTGGAAGAAAGAAGTCCTTCCGTTCTGGCTGTTCACGATTGCGGGCCTTGTTCTTTCCACCATCGCGATCGCGATCGCGCATCATTTCACCCATGCCAAGTTGGTTATCAACTTCATCCAGCTGGTCGCATTCGGAATCTTGTGGGTTGTTCGTTTCTTTGTGCTCGACAAGTTGTTTCATGTCGAAGTCTTCGAAGACGACACCCCCGACGAGAACTGAGCCATGGATCCGTTACTGCAATCAGCGGCGGAAGCGGCGCGTGGATTCATGCCTCCCGACGAAGGCATCGCATTGCACGAGGCAGCCCTTCTCGTTGCTGACGGCGCTTCGCCGATGCTGGAGATTGGCAGTTACTGCGGAAAATCCGGCATCTATCTCGGGTCTGCAGCAAAAGAACGAAACACGATTCTCTTTGCTCTTGACCACCATCGCGGCTCGGAAGAGAACCAGCCTGGCTGGGAGTGGCACGAACCCGACCTTGTCGACCCTGAAGTTGGCGTGATCGACACGTTGCCGCGTTTCCGTCGCACTCTGTTCGACGCGGGTCTTGAAGGCACGGTGGTTGCGCTCGTTGGCGATTCACCCACTGTCGGTTCACGGTGGGCGATACCGCTGTCGTTCTTATTCATCGACGGCGGTCATGGTTCCGAACCCGCGCATCGCGACTTTGAACTGTGGACACCGTGGATTGAATCCGGTGGCATCCTCGCTATTCACGATGTGTTCCCGAACCAGGCCGATGGTGGCCGCCCGCCGTTCGAGATCTATTGCCGGGCGATTGAATCCGGCGAGTTCGCTGATGTCTCGGCAACCGGTTCACTCAGAGTCCTGCGCCGAAACTGAGTACGAAATTCGTCGATTTCGAAAAGATCTTCATCTCGGAACATCGCATGATTTGACACGCGAGCGCGTTCGAGAGATTCAAGGTGGACCGCTGCTCGCGCGGTAAGCCCGCGCTCATTGCAGTCGCGGAGCAGGCGGAGGCGATGCCAGATCGCCTCACGTAGTTCAGAAAAATTTGAAAGCAACGATTGCCATGGACCGTACGAGACTGAAGCCCCATCTCGATGGCGATCAACGACAACGCCAAGAATCACTTCGTCGATAGTGGGCCAGCCGGTATCGAGGCATCTGGCAGTTTCAAGAGCGAAGTCCTGGGCGAAGGTGAGCGCGTGAGTCGCGCTCACACCGAAGAGTCCACCAGCAACTTTCGAGAAAGGTGTTGTCGAATAAAACTCCGTTGCACCGAGATACTCCGACTCATCGGTCTCCCATAGGACATTGGCGTGAAGGTGGCTCTTTTCGGAGTCCAAGAGCTCATCGAAAGTCTGATCGGGGAGTGGCCGAGCAACTTCAAAGAGTCCAATATCGCTCCACCAAAACGCACGGGACCGGAATGGGTTCTCTCGAGCGGCGAGTGCAAGCAAACCCGGTTTCGACCAACCGAACGCAAGATACGCGGGAGTGTCTTTGAGGGGGTTCGACGCAGCCGGTGGGCGTCTCCCGGCATCGAACGCTCGAGTGATCGATGCAACGTCTCGTGCGTGGGGGAGTTCATCAAAGGGGAGCCCAATAACGAGGGTGGGCGCATCGGGTGCCAAACCCTGTCGCTTCGCGAGCATCAAAGTGACCAATTCAGGCTCGGTGAAGACAACGAGCCCATGCCTTGTTGAAAGAACTCCATCGCATCGATCGAGATACCAATTGCTATCTCGACGCGTCGTTCCCTCGTGCTTCGCTAGATCCACAAGTGAAGTGACAACCGTGATTTCAGACGGCGTCACGTTCTTGTTCAATCAGCTCGGTCGTTGATGGAGTCGTCGGTGTCGATCTCAACCAGCGGCGGAAGCGCATCGTGGTCGATGAATAAGCCCGATGCGGGAGACGTGCGGCTCAGTGCATCGGCCGCCAGGATGATTGCGGCATCGGTGTAGGTCGTGCGTTCATCGGCGGGGAAGTGCACCTCGTCAGGGAAGACGATGCCGGTCCAGTAGTGACCGTCCTCGCAACGAAGTTGCTGGGCCCACGAGAATAACTGCAGTGCTTGTTCGCGATTGCCGACGGAAAGTTCGGCAATGAGGCATTCACACGTTTCTGCAGCAGTGATCCAGGGTCGATCGCTCACACAACGAACGCCGCGTCCTTCGACAACAAATGTGTCGCGGCGGGCATCGAGGCGAGCACGAGCTTCGGTGCGGGTGAGCACACCGCCGAGAACGGGGTAGTACCAATCCATCGCCCAACGGGCTTTGGGGGCGAAGGCATCCGGCGCGTTGCCAAGGCAATGTTGACGGATGACGTGGGCCAAGCGAGCTGCACTTAATTCCCAATCGGGACGTTCATGGCCAAGAAGTTCTGCGATCGCAATTGCGCAGCGAAGGCTGTGGCAGATACTTGACGAACCAGTGAGCAAAGCGAACGACCACGGCGTGCCGTCTGCATGTCGGGCCCAAAGAATTTCGCCTCGAGGCGTCTGCAGATCAAGAACAAAGTCGATGGCCTTTTCGACAACTGGCCACATGGTTTCGACAAAGCCGGGGTCGC
>CANGMY010000183.1 GCA_947455015.1 Microthrixaceae bacterium
CGTTTACGCGCATGCTCTTCGACATCATCCGATTCAATCGTGCCGGACGTGCTGCACTAGATGATCCCCAATCTTTGAACGATGAATTGTCGCTGCGTGAATTTGTCAACGAGCGCAAGTACTCAAAACGCTTCGTAAGCGAGTTTCTCGTTCCCTTTGGCGCTGCGATCTGGTCAGCAGACCCCGAAACATTTTTGGATTTCCCCGCTGCTACGTACTTCAGGTTCATGGACAATCACGGGCTTTTGGGTTTGCAGGGAATTCCGACCTGGCGAGCGGTCACCGGCGGTTCGCGGGAATATGTGCGCGCGCTTACCGCTCGTCTGAAGCGACCGGTGCAGACCTCGTCTGCGGTTCGATCGGTGCATCGAAGTAGTGATCCGGGTCGGCCGCTAGGTATCGAAGTCGTGATTGAAATGGACGACGGAAGGTCGGAATCGTTTGATGCGGTTGTGCTTTCGAGTCACTCGGGACAAAGTCTCGCGATGCTCGCCGATGCGACGAGCACTGAGGCCGAGGTGCTGGGTGCAATCAAGTTCCAGCCGAACACGGCGACCCTGCACACCGATTCCGCGCTCTTGCCTCGGATCCCACGTGCTCGCGCGAGTTGGAACTATCACCTCGGCGCTGGTTCGGGCGAAGTCGCGACCCTCACCTATTGGATGAACAAGTTGCAATCAATCGACTCCGCGACCGACCTCCTCGTGACGTTGAATCGTTCGAGCGAGATCAAACCAGAGACAGTTCTTGCCGAATTCGTCTACGAGCACCCAGTGTTCGATGCAGCTGCGATCGCAGCACAAAAGCGACGCCCCGAGATCCAGGGCGTGCAGGCGACATTCTTCGCGGGTGCCTATTGGGGTTTCGGATTCCACGAAGACGGAGTGAACTCGGCACTTGATGTTTGTTCCCACTTTGGTGTCGGGCTGTGACGGCGAACTCGCTCTATGAGGGCGTGACAAGGCACCGTCGCTTTTTGCCGGCGGCTCACGAGTTTCGATTTCCTCTCTTTCTCTTTCTCCTCGAACACGAAGGTTCCGGATCCGACGGGGCAACCTCGGAATCGTTTCGCGCATTAGGCGGATCGATCTGGCCTGCGATTCGATTCGAACGGTCTGACTATCTCGATGGCGATCGTTCTGTGCCGCTCAAAGATGCGATCCGTCGTCTTGTCGAGGTTCGGACGGGGCGAGCTCCGAACGGACGAGTACTCACGCTCACCCAGTTACGGGCGAACGGTTATGTGTTCAACCCGATCACTGTTCACTACTGCCTCGCATCGGAACCGCAGAACGATGGATCTGAACGAATTGAGGTGGTGGTTCTCGAAGTCACAAACACACCATGGAAGGAACGACATTGGTATGTGATTGACGCCCGTCCCAATGCAGTGTCGGATCCTGACCAAAGTGTTTCGATTGCGGAAACTGATGAACGCGGTCGCATCCGATCAGAGTTCGCGAAAGCGTTCCATGTTTCGCCCTTCCTTCAGATGGAATCGACCTATCGGTTCACAGCGGTTCCCCCCGATGATCGGCTCTGGTTCAGGCTGGAGAGCATCGAGTCGCACAATGGTGACGACGTAAAGGTCTTCGACGCAGATTTGAGTCTCAAGCGCCTCCCGCTGACAGCGCAGTCGCTTCGTGCCCAGGTTCGTCGTCATCCTTTCCAGACAATTCGTGTGTGGTCGAACATTCATTTGAATGCGGCTCGGCTTGCACTGAAGCGAGTGCCTTTCGTCCGCCATCCGAAACGGGGAACGTGAAGATGTTGAAAAGAGGCCTTCTCTCTCTTCACCAGAAGATCTGCAGATTCGTTCTGCTTGTCCTTGCCCGTTCGTTCGTCCGGGATGAACTTGAGGTTTCCTTTAATGGTGCGTCTCACCGCGCTTGTCGAAATAAGGGACGTCGAGGCAACCAAGCGAAGAGATTGCGCGCACGCATCGACATCACCGACGCTCGTGCCTGGCCCCTCGTCTTGCTCGGCGGTAGCGCAGGCCTAGGCGAGGCATGGTCGAAGGGATTTTGGGAGACGACAGATCTGACGGCTTCAATTCAGATTCTTGCTCGGGCAACCAGCATCGCCGACAAGCCGCGTTCGTTGATCCAAGCAGTCGTTGGGCCAATCACCGATCGATTCCGGCGCTTGCGCCCGCAGGACAAACATCGCGATCGGCAGAACATCGGCGCGCATTACGACCTTGGTAACGCGTTCTTTGAACAACTCCTTGATCCCACGATGATGTATTCCTCGGCACTCTTCTCTTCTCCGGATCTCACGCTTGAAGAGGGGTCGATCGCAAAACTTGATCGGCTCTGTCGCATGATCGACATACAGCCCGGCGTTCGAGTTCTTGAGATTGGAACCGGATGGGGTGGCTTTGCCATACATGCGGCAACGCGCTTTGGTGCCCACGTGACGACGACCACCATTTCTGCTGAGCAGTTCATTTACGCAACGAATCGCGTCGCTGCAGCAGGGCTTGAAGATCAAATCACGGTTCTGAACGATGACTACCGAGACCTCGCTGGTTCCTGGGATCGTTTGGTCTCAATCGAAATGATTGAGGCTGTCGACTGGCGCGACTACGACACCTTCTTCTCCAAGTGTTGCGGACTTCTCGTGCCTGGCGGGGTGTTGGGTCTTCAGGCGATCGTGATTGAACCGGATCGTTTCGAACGAGCGAAGAACACTCGCGACTTTATTAAGGCGCATATTTTCCCAGGCGGTTGCCTTCCGTCGATCGATGCGATCGAGCGGTCACTTGAGCGCGTGACTGATTTCATCGTCGACGAGGACTTCGGGTTCGGTGCTGATTACGCCGAGACACTCCGGCGGTGGCGTGTGAATCTGCATGCTGATGAGGCGGCGCTTGCTTCGATCGGACTTGACCAGCAGTTCATCCGACTGTGGGACTTCTACCTCTGTTACTGCGAGGCCGGGTTTGACGAGAAAATGATCGATGTCGTGCAGATGAGATTCACCAGACCAGTGAACTCATCTCGATGAGGACAGGCTTTCGGTTGGGTCCCAACTTTTAGAAGGTGAACGCCGCTACTGGTGAGTTTTGGTCCTGTCCAAGTTGGCCGTTACTGCCGGTAACTCGATGGCCACTTACGAACGCACCGAGTGTGTAGGGACACGAGGTCGAGGTTTGTGTCCCGTAACCATTGGCGAACACTTGATACGCACCTCGAGGGGCTGTACCCGCGGCCCAGAAAACATTTTCGATGTGATTCCCTAACGAACCTGAATTGGGAATGTCATCGATATCAAGCGCACCACCAGTCGGGGAGGTCGGACTTCCATATGAAATCTGCGCGCCAGATGGGTCGGTGACATGAAGGTCGAGGTCGCAGTCGCCTGTCCACTGCAATGTGATCTGCACATCGCCAGTTCCGAGCGTTTGGCCATTTGGACTCACAACCGGTGGAGGTCCTGGCGTGTCGACTCCAGTGGCGCCGACTGCGCGATCGATGAACCCCGGTCCCGAGAGATTGGTAATGACAAACACATCGATGACAACGGTTGTTTGATTCACGACGACGATGTTCGTCGGATTGAACGTCGGCCATTGCGGACCTGTGTAGACGGGCGTCACCGTTACGGCGATCGGCGGTGTGAGGGGATTGCCACAATTGCATTTCACGCGCGGCACTCCATAGCGATCAACCATCACAGCGGTGCCCCCTTGAAGCACCGATTGGATGTCAGTTGCTCGTCCATTTCGATATCCGTGATTCGTAACGCGGGTATCGCGAACCAGGGTCACCGATGTGAGCTCACGAATGTAGGCGGGGAGTTGGTCACGAGTGACCTTGTTCCCTCCGCTCCACTGCAGCGTTTGGTCGCGGTTCAGCGCAGCGACAAACGCGTCAGCTTGTGATCGGTTCTGATTGAGA
>CANGMY010000184.1 GCA_947455015.1 Microthrixaceae bacterium
TCCACGACGGTGAGGGTGAGCCTCGCTCTCGGGTTCGGTGATCCGACTCGAGTAGCAACCCTGGGCTTTCACCTTTGGAATGACACTCACACGGTTGCGGGACAGCGCCGGATTCGCACCGGACTTCCCCTCACTCGAGAACAACTTTCTCTCTGACCACACAAACAGCAAACAGCAGTGCCGTCAAGGACGTCATAGGAGATGAAGGCGGACATAGGATCGGCGCATCACACCGGGGTGACTCCCCCAACTGAACGGAGAGCTGCGATGACTGCAAGCCTCGATCCCGACAATTTCGGCGTTGTTCGTGCGGCAAGTAAGCCGATCCCCTACGACATTCCCGTCTTCGACAATTTTGAGGATGAGCGTCAGCACCGGAAAGAGCGTCTTGCGGCAGCGTTTCGCCTTTTTGGAAAGCTCGGATTCGGTGAAGGCGTCGCAGGTCACATCACTGTGCGCGACCCCGAGCATGTCGATTGCTTTTGGTTGAACCCCATTGGTATGGATTTCCGCTTGATCAGCGTTTCCGATCTGATCCTCGTCAATCACGATGGCGACATCCTCCATGGCGAGTACGCAATCAATCAAGCTGCGTTCGCAATTCATTCGCAGGTGCACGCAGCCCGCCCTGACGTCATTGCCGCTGCTCACACTCATTCCGTTTACGGCAAAGCGTTTTCGTCTCTCGGACAACTCCTCGATCCGATCACCCAGGATGCGTGTGCGTTCTATGACGATCACGTGTTGTTCGACGATTACACGGGCGTCGTTCTCGACACGAGTGAAGGCAAGCGAATCGCTGCTGGCCTCGGCATGAAGAAGGCAGCAATTCTTCGAAATCACGGCCTGCTCACTGTCGGCCACTCCGTTGATGAGGCCGCCTGGTGGTACATCACCATGGAACGGAGTTGCCAGGCCCAACTGTTGGCCATGGCTGCCGGTTCGCCGATTTCCATCGACGACGAGTGCGCTGCAATGACCCACGATCAAATCGGTCACAACTTCGCCGGATGGTTCTCGTTCCAACCGCTGTACTCGACCATCGTGCGCGAACAACCAGACCTCTTCGACTAAGTTCCAAAACACAATTGACGCTGATCACCGCTTGCGGGAGAGATCACTCAACGTCCTACTGATCGAGAAGATCAGACGGAAGTTGAGTGGCGCCGAAGGAGCAACCCCCCGGGAAACTCTCAGGCTCATGTACCGCTTGCGTAGGCAACTCTGGAGAGCAGTCACCACACGTTGTGAGTGACTCACCGACGGGGAAAGTAGACGACGAACGTCCTGCCACTTACGGCTTCGACATTCGTTCGAAACGAAACTCTCAGGTACCACAACAGAGCGGGGTCCCGACTAAGACGCGTTTGCGTCGCAACCATCGAGGCCACCATGACCGATCCCCGCCCGTCACTTGAAGAACTCCTAGGTGCAGATCAATTCGTTGGTCGGCATATCGGTCCATCCGACGCAGACATCGAGCGAATGCTTGCTGTCGTCGGGCAACCGACACTCAGAGCGTTGATCGACGCTGTCGTACCGCCTTCGATTCGCTCGACCACTCCCCTCGCGGTGCCCGCCGCTGTTGACGAAGCAACGATGCTCGATCGTTTGCGTTCTATTGCGAATCGCAATGTCGTGCGCACGTCGCTCATTGGTTGTGGCTGGTACGACTGCGTGACTCCTCCCGTTCTCCGACGCAATGTCCTTGAGAATCCCGCTTGGTACACGGCCTATACCCCCTATCAGCCCGAGATCTCTCAGGGCCGACTTGAAGCGCTACTCATGTACCAAACCATGGTGTGCGATCTCACGGGTATGGACATCGCCAATGCTTCGATGCTCGACGAGTCAACTGCCGCCGCAGAAGCAATGACTCTGCTCTATCGATCAAATGGAAAGCGTGGCGAGCGATTTGTTGTTGATCGTGACACGCACCCGCAAACGATCGCGGTGCTGCAAACTCGAGCAGAACCTCTTGGCTTCACGATCGAACTCGCCGATCTGAATGATCCACTACCTGACGAAGTCTTCGGCGTGCTGTTCTCGCACCCCGGTTCTTCGGGGGCCATTCGCGATCTTGCGCCGGCAATCGACGCTGCTCACATCGCGGGCGCTCTCGTGGCTGTCACAACAGACCTTCTTGCGTGCTGCCTCATTACTCCCCCAGGCGAACTCGGGGCCGACGTTGTTGTTGGTTCCTCACAACGTTTTGGCATCCCGCTCGGTTTCGGAGGTCCAAGCGCCGGTTTCCTCGCCACTCGTGACGAACACCGCCGCGTTCTTCCCGGTCGACTCGTGGGAGTTTCAATCGATGCTGCCGGTCGACCTGCCTACCGACTCGCGCTGCAGACCCGTGAACAACACATTCGTCGAGAGAAGGCAACCTCGAACATCTGCACAGCGCAGGTACTCCTTGCTGTGATGGCGGCCCTATACGCCGCATGGCACGGTCCACAAGGACTTCGCCGAATCGCAACGCGGGTCAATCGACTCACCGCTGCAGCAGCTCACGGCTTCCAAACTCTTGGCTTCGAACTCATCAATCCAACGTTCTTCGACACGCTCACAATCAAGGTTCCATCTGGTGCTGATGCGCTTGTTACAACAGCACGCTCCGCCGGCCTCGAGTTGCGGCGTGTCGATGCAAACACCATCTCGGTGTCGTTCGACGAGACCACAACACCGGTGACAATCTCAACCCTTCTCACGTGCGCAGGATCTACCGATGTTTCGGTAGCGGCTCTTGACGCCATAGCAACCGAGTCGATCCCACAAACGAGCCAACGCACCACTACCTACCTCGACCATCCGAATTTCACGACTCACCACAGCGAAACAGAAATGGTTCGTTACTTGCGTCGCCTTGCAGATGTCGACCTCGCTCTCGACCGAGCAATGATTCCGCTTGGTTCGTGCACCATGAAGCTCAATTCGGCAGCCGAGATGGAACCGATCACATGGCCCGAGTTCGCTGGACTTCATCCCTATGTAGATCCCGCAGACTCAGCGGGCTACCGAACAATCATCTCTGATCTCGAGCGCTGGCTTTCCGACATCACCGGTTATGACGCGGTGTCACTTCAGCCCAACGCCGGATCCCAAGGCGAGTTCGCCGGACTCCTCGCGATTCGCGCGTGGCACCTCGGTAACGGGAACTCACAACGAGATGTCTGCTTGATTCCCGCTTCTGCTCACGGAACGAATGCCGCGAGCGCCGCAATGGTTGGCATGAAAGTCATCGTTATCGCCTGCGATGACAACGGCAACGTCGATGTCGACGATCTCCGATCCAAAATTTCCGAGCATGCGGATCAGCTTGCCGCTTTGATGATCACCTACCCGTCGACTCATGGTGTCTTCGAAGAAGCCATCGGCGAAATTTGTGGGGCGGTTCATGACGCTGGTGGTCAGGTGTACCTCGACGGCGCCAACCTCAATGCACTTGTAGGTGTCGCCCGTCCCGGTCACTTCGGCGCCGATGTCAGCCACCTGAACCTGCATAAAACGTTCTGCATTCCTCATGGTGGAGGCGGTCCAGGCGTCGGTCCGGTGGCCGCGCGAGCACATCTCGCACCGTATTTGCCGAGCCATCCGGTCGTGCCGTCGGCAGGACCTGTCCGAGACGGCTCGGTGACCGGTCCTCTCGTTGGCCCCGTTTCGTCGGCTCCATACGGCTCCGCCAACATCCTCACGATTCCGTGGTCATACATTTCGATGATGGGTCCGGAGGGACTCGAACGAGCAACGCATGTCGCAATCCTTAACGCCAACTATGTCGCTCGCCGACTCGAAGGCGCCTATCCGGTTCTCTACACCGGACGCGACGGACTCGTTGCCCACGAGTGCATTCTCGACCTTCGTCCCATCACGAAAGAAACGGGCGTGACTGTCGACGA
>CANGMY010000185.1 GCA_947455015.1 Microthrixaceae bacterium
GGAGAGAGAAGGCCCCGAGTTGCGGCCCCACAGGCCAAAGCGGTGATGATCGAAGCGACGATCAGCCTTCTGCGAGAGATCCCGGTGACGGAACTTTCCACCCGCAAGATTGAAGAACGCGCAGGCCTCGACCGCCGGGCAATCACCCGTCAGTTCGGTGGCGAACTTGGGTTGTTCATCGCCACGCTCGAGGAACTCAATCGACGTTCACTCGAACGATCAAAGACGCTGCCGAACGACTCAAGTAATTACATGAACGAGGAATTGAAGCTGCGATCAGACTTGCTCGCATTTCTCATTCTGTCGGGCGTCGACAATGAACGACTCAAAGAGATGCATCCGTTGCCCGAGGTTGTGCAGGAGTTCGAAAAACGATTTGGCCTGGATTCTGAAACGCCCCCAGCGATTCGCGAAGCACTCCTTGCGTTGCTGCAGGCGGTCATTCTTTCTCGTTCGTTCTTCGGACCATCGTCCACACGCGATACGCCCGAAAATGCACTCGTCATCTTCAAGATGGTGCTGTACCTGTCCTCGATCTCGTCTGAACTTCCAGAGATCTTGGGTCTCGAAGAGAGTTGAGGTCGGCCCTTCTTGGGGGACCGAACAGCGTTAGCCGGTGAATGCAGGCGCAACCGGTTCAGGTGTTGGTGCCGGGTCGGGTGTGGTCGCCATGTCGACAACAAAGGCAGCTATGCCGTTTGGTGACGGTAGCAGCGGGGGAGCACCAGCAACGGTTACTTGTTCGTGTTCACGCTTCCGATAGCAACAAACGTTCCGCCCCGCACTTTGCTGACCCACACCACCGGGTCGACAACGTCACCCTTTGCATCGAAGCGAATGTTTCGCGTGATCCCGTCCCACGTGGTGGTGCTGAGCGCCTTTGCGATGGTTGATCGGTTGTCATTCCCCGCAGCGATGGTGGAAAGAATGAGGTTCGTCGCATCGAACGATTCCGCTGCGTATTCCTGGTTCGGGTCCGAGTTGGGGAAGCTCGCTTTGAATCGCTTACCAAAATCTTTGCCCGCAGAAATTTCAGAGAGCGGTGTGCACAGACAAGTGGCGATTACACCTTCGGCCTCGCTGCCTGCAGCGTTGAGGAACGTGACGCTTGGAAGTGTGTCTGCTCCAACGAATGTTGACGTAACGCCCGCAGCTCGCAACTGATGAAGAAGCTGTGCGGCATTCAGTTCATAACCGGCGAAGTACACCGCATCGTTGGCGCCGAAGCCCGAAAGTTTGGAAACAATTGCAGTGACGCTTGCAGGATCGTCAGTGATTGAGTCGACAACCGTTGCCTTCGCGCCGAGCGCTTTGGAAACGGTGGATGCAAGGTCAACTGAATACGGCGTGCCGTCGTCGATCACTGCAATCTTCGATGCATGCAATGTTTCGGTCATGTACTTGGCAGCCCCGGTGCCGATGTTTGCATTCGTGCCGACGACTCGGTGGAACATATTCCAGCCTTGGGACGAAAGGTCGGTACGTGTGGCGGTTGCTGAAACGAACGGAACCCCGCCAGCGTTGAGCACCGGCCCAGCGACGACAACGTCACCCGAGCGCTGCGGTCCGACAACGGCCACCACCTGTGGGGTGGCGACAATCTTCTGCGCGGCAGCTACTGCAGCAGTCTCGCCTCCGCTACCAGCTTGCACATCGAGCGTGACCTGACATTTGGGGTTGGCCTTGTTGAATTCGTCGACCGCGAGTTGCGCGCCCAACTGTGTGGGCGATTCCACTGCAGGACCCGCCTCGTCGAACCGTCCCATGAACGCGATCGTGGTTCCCTGCGCGCACGTCGCTCCGGTGGGGGTCGACGTCGTGCTCGACTTGGAATCGGAACAACCCAGGAGAAGTCCCGCGGTCATGGCGATGGCGCCGGCCCAGATGGCCGCGGAATGAGTTCGGGTGGGACGTGTCATTGGGTGCTCCTCGTTGGGGGTTCAGCGAGAGGCAAGGGGGGATTCGCCTGTGTGCTGGACTGAACTCAGTACAGCATGGGGGATGGCCGCCCAACCAAAGGCACGGGCTGGCTGATCGGAGAGCGCGCGCAACGAATGCGAGCCCACCTCGAGAGGGCGACTCGCATTCGTGACTATTTAGTAGTCGGGGCTGTTAGCTGTCTTTAGAAGCGGTGTCGTTCTTCGACCACTGCGAAAAGCTCAGCATGCCGAACAGAAGGACACCAATGAAAACAATCAGCGTGACGAGTCCACCAGCAATGAAGAGTCCGGTTTCAGTCATTGTTCTGACTTCCTGTTGACAAGAAGCAGAGCTCCGAGCGAAAGGATCGACGGAACCCAAACACCCACATAAATGCCATTGAGACGTCCGAGGATGTCATCGCCGGCTCCGAAATAAATGGTGATGCTAAGTACGAGACTGACCATCGCCGCAGCGATAAGACAACCTTTGAGAAGCGTGTCTGGCTTCATGGTGTTTGCCCATTTCCTTTGGTAATCATGCGATCGGCCGTTGTGGGCTGACGCATCAATCCAAATGGTAGGCGCATTCCTGTTTCAGGGGGTGCCCAAGGAAGATGTCATTCTGCGTGCGCGCACAAATCAGCCAGATTTCATGCGAACTTTGCGTTCGGCCCGGTGAAAAGGGGGTCTCCCACCTACTCTTTCGCCATGGTTTCGGGCCCTCCTAACGACAGGCAGATAGGCGCCATTCGTCGCGACCGCCACATTGCCCACCCGGTGTCGGTCGGTTCTCCTCGGTTCTGGAACGCCGTTGCCATTGCGCTGGGCCTCTTCATCACTGTTGCTGGTGTCATGCACTTCGTGCGCCCGAGTTTCTTCGACGCAATCGTGCCGCCCTGGCTATGGCCCTCGGAACGGTTCTGGACGTTGGCCAGCGGAGTTGCCGAACTGATCGTCGGACCGCTGCTTGTGATCCCGCGCACTCGAAGGTGGGGAGCAATCGCAGCGATGGTGCTGTTCATCGTTGTGTATCCCGCAAACCTCTACATGGTGTGGGATTGGCGCGATCGCTCGTTTGGAGAACGACTCATTTCGTGGGCTCGGTTGCCGTTTCAATTCGTCTTCATTTGGTTGGCGTGGAATGTGTCGAAGTCGGCAAGTGGCACCAAGGTTCCGAACCGGTCGAGCAACGTTTCTTCATGTGGTGACGATTAGTAACTGATCATTGCTAGGTCCCGAAAGTCTCGGCTTTGGGGCTCTTTCTAATGTGATTTGCTATTCTCACCCGATGCGAAATGCTCTTTCACCCCTTGCCCGCATCATCGTTGCTCTCGCCGCGGTGCTCGGACTCCTTGCCGTCGCCGTCCCGGCTGAAGCAGTGATCAACAGCGTAACGGTCGTTCCGTCGGCGAATACATCGCCAACCGAAGACAATTCTTTTGCATCGGTTTCCTGCGTCTCAGCTTCTTGGTGTGTTGCTGTTGGTTACTTTGAAAACGGGAACAGTAACCAGACGTTGATTGAGCTTTGGGACGGCAGCAGTTGGTCGATCCAACCATCGCCCAATACTTCGCCTACTGAAGACAACTCTTTGGGCGGGGTTTCCTGCGTGTCGACAACCTGGTGTGTTGCTGTTGGTAACTCTTACGATGGGACTACGTCGCAGACGCTGATAGAGGTGTGGGACGGAACGAACTGGACGATTCAAACTTCCGCGAATACGTCGCCAACTGAAGACAACCAGCTGTATTCGGTGAGCTGTACGTCGGTTTCGTCATGTGTCGCAGTGGGCGACTTCTACAACGGATGGCTGCAGACCCTGGTGCAGGTCTGGGATGGCAACTCTTGGTCGCTTCAAGCGTCACCAAATTCTTCCGCCACCGAAACGAACTATTTGTTTGCTGTGTCGTGTGTGTCGTCGTCGTGGTGTGTCGCGGTCGGCGCGTTCATGCGAGTGGGCAGGA
>CANGMY010000186.1 GCA_947455015.1 Microthrixaceae bacterium
CCGCACGCGACGCAATGAGTTCGTGGATTGCCAACGAATTGCACATTCCAGTGTTCCTTTATGGCCCCGAACGCACGCTGCCCGACATCCGCCGGGGCGCGTTCACATCGCTCGAACCTGACTTCGGACCCGCCAAACCGCACCCAACCGCTGGGGCCGTTGCCGTCGGTGCCCGGGAACTCATGCTGGCCTGGAATTTGTGGCTCTCTGAACCTGACCTCGCCCTTGCCAAATCCATCGCGTCATCAATCCGTGGACCTGGCGTGCGTTCGCTCGGGCTACAGGTCGGCAATCAGGTGCAGGTGTCAATGAATTTGATCGACCCACGTTCCGTGGGGCCCGCCGAGGTCTACGACCGAGTGGCGTCAGCGGCAGCAATTGCTCGCGCCGAACTCGTCGGCCTTGCTCCGCAATCGGTCCTGGACGCGGTGGACGAGAAACGTTGGGAACAACTCAACCTGTCGATCGAAACAACGATTGAGAATCGGTTGCAGCGCCGCCCTCACGGCGGCATCTGAACTCAGGCAGTTGCCGTACGAGCCGGCGCAGCTGCTGCTGCACGGGCCAATGCACGCTGGCGACGGATGCGACGACGCTCACGTTCGCTCATGCCGCCCCAAATGCCGAACTTCTCGCCATTGGCCAGCGCGTACTCAAGACAATCGTCACGCACGACACAGCCCTTGCAGACCTCTTTGGCTTCACGTGTCGATGCGCCACGCTCTGGGAAGAAGAGATCGGGGTCGACACCAAGGCAGTTGGCCATGTCCTGCCATGACTTGTCCTCGCCGTCGAGTTCGACAGGCGTGGCGCTCTGGGCAGAGGTGAGAGAGATCGATTGCGGCATGCTGGGGGTCCTCCTGGACTCGAACAGCTTCCCCCGGAAGCGATGGTGCTCCGCGGGTGTAATTACAACGGCGTGATTCTGCCCTGTCGGCGCGACAAACGCAAGGGGGAATTGGGGTCGGGGGACAAAATCCCCGGTCCGGGGGCGAAATCAGCCCGCTCGGCGACCTCGGAGCATTTCCCGTTTGTTGTTCAGGAAGTCCACCAGCACGTAGTCACCCAGGTTCTCTGGGGTCGTGAAGAAGGCCCTTCCGCCGTTTAATTGGCTCATTTTCTCGACGAACTCCGAAAGATACGGGTTCGGGTCAAGCATGAACGTGTTGATGACGATGTCCTCTTTGGTACACAGCATCACCTGTCGGAGGGTGGCATCGCGGGTTTCGGGCCGGGTCGGATAATCGAAGAAAATCTGGCCATTGGGCATCACATGGGCGGTGGGTTCACCATCGGTGATCATGATGATCTGCTTGGTGCCGGACTGTTTGGCCAGCAAGCGACGAGCGATCATGAGGCCCTCGTGCATGTTGGTGCCGTAATCGAAGTCCCACGAGACCTCGGGCAGTTGCTCGGGCTTCAGTTCCTCGGCAGTTCGACTGAAGCCAACAAGACCGAGGTAGTCACGGGGGTACTTCGAGGTGATGAGGGCGTGCAACGCCATCGTGACCTTCTTGGCCGGAAGGAAATTGCCCCGCATGGGCATTGAGAGCGAAAGGTCGACCATGAGCACCGTGCTTGAACGGACGAGATGCTCGGTGCGCTCGACTTCGAAGTCTTCGGGAGTGAGGTGCACCGGCGTTCCGGCGCCGCTACGGAAGATGGCGTTACGCACGGTGCGGCCAATGTCGAGATTGAACGGATCGCCGAACTCGTAGGGCTTGGTGGAGTGATCGCGCTCGTGACCAACACCGATGCGCGCAATCTCGTGCTGACCGGCTTTGTCCATGTCGAGTTTGTTGAACAACTCGTCGAGCGCGTTCTGACCGAGTTGGCGAATGCCACGCGGCGTGAGTTCGAGCTTTCCTTCTTTGTTCTCAACTAAGCCCGACTCTTCGAGACGACGTGAAAGTTCTGCCATCTGTTCGAGGCTGCGGGCCGCATCGTCACCGAGAAGTTCACGCGCACGATCGAGATCGACTTCAGCAAGCGCTCCCGGGTTGGCTGCACCCTTCAACAAGTTCTCGAGCTGATCAATGTCACCAAGTTGCTGGAGCATCTGATTGGCGTCAGCCATGTTGAGCGGTTCATCGCCGGAGAATTCGTAGCGACGGTTCCAGTTGAGATCAGGAAACGCTTGCGCCAGGTTCTGACCCAGTTGATCCATCTGCCAACGAAGGTCCATGTCTTCGAGCAATTGATCAGACAGCGCTTGCAACTGTGCGCGCTGTTCGGGTGTCATTGAATTCATCATCGCCTGAGCAGCAGCCATGCGTGCCGCCATGATTTCAAGCAATTCGTCAAGGTTCTGAGGGTTTTCTGGGAAGAAGTCACCGAACTTCTCCATGAACCCGTCGAAATCAGGCTCTTCGCCGCGCTGACGCTGTTCGAGCATGTTGTTGAGTTCGGCGAACATGTCCTTCATGCGGGCCATGTCTTCCGGCGTCATGTTTTCAACTGCACCCGACATCTGATCGACGTACTGCTGCATCAGTTGCTCGCGCAGTTTCTCGACGAGTTCCTCGAACTTCTCGCGCGCTTCTGATGACGTGAAGTCATGGTTCTGAAGATCGCGAACCATGCCCGCGAGGTCCTGGGACATCAGATCGAGCGACATATGTCGTTCGGCGGCAACTTGTTCAGTGAGTTCTTGGCGGCGGGCATCGCCCGAATCGCGCGCTTCTTGCGCGAGTTCATCGATTGCTTCACGTTCGGCTTCGACAACGTCGCGCAGATCCTTGGCGATTTCGTCGTAGATGCCACCGAGGTCGTGACTCTCGAGCGTCTCACGACGTTTACGTCGGAGCTCGTCCATCATTTCTCGCAAGCCCTTCATGCGCTCGCCGTTATCGGAGTCGAACCCCTCTTGCATCATGCGACGCAACGCAGCGTTGATATCGCCGTGATACAGCAGATCGTCGGTGATTTCGCCGAAGATGTCAGTGGCGTCCAAGTCGAAGCCGACCTGTGTGCCATCCCATCGCGAGTACTGAACCCGATTGGCTCTGCCCATAGAGGCACCGTACCGGGAATACTGCAGTTATGACCGACCCAGCCCTTTGGGGCATCGCCACCACTGCCGCAGGGGGCGAAGGCCTCTCAGATCGAAGCGATTGGTCCACCCTCACCGCCGACGGAACCCTTCCCGATTCCTTGATTGGCAGCGGTTTCGGCTTCGAGTACCGCTCAGATCTTCCAATGCTGGCCGAGGCCGGCATTCCCGCCATGCGTTGGACGATCGACTGGTCACGGCTTGAGCCCCGACCGGGCCATTGGGACAGCAATGCGGTCGATCACCTGTCCGACATCTTGAAAGCGGCCAAGGCAGCCGGCATCGACGTGTGGGCCGTTCTGCACGATGGCCCGCTGCCGGGCTGGTTTTCAGAAGATCAGCGTGGTTTCGACGATGCCGACGGCCTCCGCCTCACCTGGCCCCGTCATGTCGACCGTGTGGCCGAAACCTTTGGCGATCTCGTGGCGGCGTGGGTCCCGATCCTCGATCCCTACACACGGGCACTCGAAGGTCACCTCGTTGGTAGCCGACCGCCATACAAAGCCGATCCCGGAAAGTTTCTTGAAGCACTGCACACGCTTCACCGCGCGTCGTTCGAGGCCAATCGCCTTCTTCGCAGTGGCACTCCCCCGGTTGCCGTTTGCATTGATACGTGCCCGGTCGAACCCGGCGTGATGTCGCGCGAGCCCGACGAACGCGACGCAGCGCGCAAACGTGTGGAGTCTGTCGATCGACTGCGATTCGGCTCGTGGATCCGCGAACTCAATGACGGCGTCATTTCCATTCCCGGTTTGGCCGAGCGTGAGATCGACGGACTTGCCGGCGCGTACGACCTCATCGGCTTCACCTACCGAGGCGGTTCCAC
>CANGMY010000187.1 GCA_947455015.1 Microthrixaceae bacterium
ACCGGCGGCCGCGTCACCCCAAAGGGTGGTCCGACCAAGAAGTCGACTGACGCCACCCACGAGGGCCCGGCGGCTTCCACCCGCTACACCCCGCGTTCGGGCACAGTCCATGCTCCAAGCCCTACTTGGCTGCCCATTCTGATGATCGCCCTATGCGTCATCGGTCTGCTCGTGATCTTCTTCCACTACGTGGATCTGTTCCTGCCCGGTGCCGCCAGCAACTGGTGGCTCTTGGGCGGTCTGGGCTTCATCCTCGCCGGCATCATTGCGGCCACGCAGTACCGATAACGCTCTGCCGAAAAGGCCTGATCACGGGCCCAAACGGAGGGTGAACAGCCGGTGACCACTCCCATTGTTTTCCACAGTCTGTGGAGAACGGATTAGAGGTCGTCAATGGGGGTCATCATGACCATGTCGTCCTGACAATGCCTTGGGGCTTCAGGGTCTTGGTCGGGGGCGACGGTCATCCGAACCTCGGTGCCGCAGATCTCACAGCGGTAGGTGATCTTCACTTTCCGCAGTTCACCCACAGGGGGCGGTTCGGGGATCGGACGGGCCATTCCGCCCAGCATCATGATCCCGATGCGCAGGATCAGCCAGGCCACGATGCCAGCGACGATCACCTTGAACGGCGAGTAACCACCGACGATGCACGCGACAACGCCGATGATGACCAGGCCGTCAACGACGGGGTGTTTGGGACGCCAACCGCCGGAGCGTTCGGTCTGTTCCTCGGTGGCCATAAGGAGAGGTTAGAGGCGTTCGATGATGGTGGCGTTGGCGAGGCCGCCGCCCTCGCACATCGTCTGCAATCCGTAGCGGCCGCCGGTGCGCTCAAGTTCACACAACAACGTGCCGAGAAGGCGGGTACCAGAGGCGCCAAGCGGATGGCCGAGCGCAATGGCGCCGCCGTTCACATTGACCTTGCTCATGTCCGCACCGAGTTCGCGTTGCCACGCAAGAACAACCGGCGCGAACGCTTCGTTAATTTCGATGAGGTCGATGTCGTCAAGCGATAGACCGGACTTCTCGAGAATTTTCTGCGTTGCCGGAATTGGTCCGGTGAGCATGATGCGCGGATCAACACCAGCAAGCGAGAAGGAGTGGAAACGTGCACGCGGCGTGAGGCCGAGTTTAGAGGCGGCTGCTTCGCTCATGATGAGTGCTGCCGATGCACCGTCGGTGATCTGTGACGAGTTGCCGGCAGTAATGACGCCGTCGGGAGTAAACGCTGGCTTCAGCGATGCGAGTGACTCAGCAGTTGTCGTGTCGCGGATGCCTTCGTCGGTTCGCAACATGCCGTCGGAGGGAATGATTTCGCCGGAGTCTTTGTCGCGTCGACGAACTTCAACGGGATGAATCTCGTGATCGAATCGGCCTTCATCACGAGCACGAGCGGCGCGCATTTGCGATTCGGCCGAGAAAGCGTCGAGTTCTTCGCGCGAAAGATTCCATTGTTCGGCAATCAATTCAGCCGACAAACCCTGTGGAATGAGGCCGCCTGCATCTTTGTAACGAGCATCGACGCGTGGACCGAACGGAAAGCCAACGCCTTGACCAAACGAAGCGCCCATTGGCACCAAGCTCATGACTTCGACACCTGCGGCAATGACGATGTCGTGAACGCCGGCCATCACGCCCTGTGCTGCAAACGCAGCGGCTTGTTGGGAAGAGCCGCACTGGCGATCGATAGTTGTTGCCGGAACTGTTTCGGGGAACCCAGCAGCGAGTGCTGCGTTGCGACCGATGTTTAGTGACTGTGCGCCAACCTGCGAGACGCAACCCATGAGCACGTCTTCAACGAGAGCAGGGTCAAGGTCGTTGCGTTCGACAAGTGTTGACAAAACCTCGCCTGCAAGATCGGCCGGATGCCAACCGGACAGCGAACCGTTTCGTTTGCCGCCAGGGGTACGAACAACATCGACGATGACTGCATCAGGCACGGTGGTCTCCCGGGTAAGAGGTGTCCCGGTCGACCGACCGGATGGTTACAGCGTGCCAGCGTCTCGTTGCGCTTGCACCGGATTGTCATCTTCCCAGATCTCTTGGATCTCTTCGAGCGTCCGGCCCTTGGTTTCCGGCACGGTCTTCCAGATCCAGACGTAGGCAATGACCGAGAAGGCGCCGAACAAATAGAAGGTGGCGGAGTTGCCGATGGAGTCGATGAGGGTGAGGAAGAACTGGCTTACGAGCCAGGCCGAACCCCAGTTGACGGCAGTGGCGACAGCAACCGCACGACCACGAACACGGTTGGGGAAGATCTCGTTGATGACGGTCCAGACCACTGGGCCAAGTGAAAAGGCGAACGAGGCGATGAACACAACGAGGGCAACAAGCGTGATGATTCCTGCGGTGGTGGGACCGCCGGCGCCGGCGCCGCTGGTGTCGGCATTGTCCATGAAGTGGAACGAAATGCCGACGGTGATGAGAGCTGATGACATGCCCACCAAGCCAGCGAGCAACAGCGGGCGACGACCGAAACGGTCGACATAGGCAACAGCAATGAACGTGGCGAGCACATTGACGCCGCCGATGGCCCATGTCGTTGCCGCCGCTTGATCTTGAGGAGTCGCGAAACCAGCCTGGGCAAAAATCTTGTTGGCGTAATAGATGATGGCGTTGATGCCCGTGATCTGTTGGAAAACAGCGAGACCGATACCGATCATGAGTGGCTTACGAAGCTTCTTTGAGAAGACTTCGGCCCACGTTGCTTTGTCGGCGTCGTCCTCTTGTGCGGCCTTTTCGATCTCTTCGATCGCAGCGTTGGCGTCGACATCGGGCCGAACTTTTTCGAGCGCCTTGATTGCGTCGTCGCGACGACCGACCTTGACGAACCAGCGCGGCGAGTCAGGCATGGGGAGCATGACAACAAACAACAGAACCGCAGGCACGGCAGAGACGCCGAGCATGACGCGCCACATGTCGTTGTTAATGAGTGCTTGATCAACGAGATAGGCGATGAAGATGCCGATGGTGATGGCGAGCTGATACATCGAGACGAATCGACCACGAAGTCGGGTCGGTGCTTGTTCTGCCGCGTAGAGCGGTGCAGCCACTGACGCAACACCGACACCGAAGCCGACGACCAGTCGTCCGATCACGAGGACTGTCGTTCCGGGCGCGAGCGCTTCAAGCAGTGCGCCGAAGGTGAAGAGAACTGCGGCAAGAAGAATGGTGACGCGTCGGCCGAGTTTGTCGGCCAGGACGCCGGCAACAAGCGCTCCAACAAGCGCGCCGAGGGTGACCCACGATGTGATGATCTGGATCATCGTCGTGCTGGCGCCAAATGAATGCTGGATTCCGTCGAGGGCGCCGGAGATCACGCCTTGGTCGTAACCAAACAGAAGGCCCGCCATCATGATGACGGCGCCAACAAGGAGCAACCAGATACCCATCTTCGGTTTCTTGATTGCAGCGCTTGTAGATGCGGTGTTTACGTCTTCGCCCATGGTTCCCCTTCGATCAGTGGGGTAACGCTAGGCGCAGTTCGCGCGCTGATGTCGGACTGATCGGTGCTGACTAACGACTGTTCCACTGACGAACGGCTGGCGTGTCGCGCTCCCAGCCGAGAATGCTGAGGGTCGCCGGATCAAGGACGAAGCGCTGGCCTTCCACGGGTTCGAGTTCGCACCAGCGAGCGGTGAGCACACGGAGAAAATGTCCGTGAGCAAACACGATGGCGTTTCCGTGCTCGGCACGTACTCGTTCGATGACCCGATCGGCGCGCGCTGCGACCTGTGCGATGGTCTCGCCATTGGGGCAGGTCCCATTCCAGACCGTCCAGCCGGGAACCGATTCGCGGATCGTTGGGGTGGTGACGCCTTCGTAGTCGCCGTAGTC
>CANGMY010000188.1 GCA_947455015.1 Microthrixaceae bacterium
AGCAGGCGCTGCGTTTCTGGCACGGTGTCGAGAATCGCTGCGGCTTCAATTCCAGCGTTGAGTGCAGCGAGTGAGTACTCGGCAGCGTTGGCGTCAAGCGTTGCGCGATCGATGTTCGTTGTACGTGCGAGTTCATCGGCCACGAGTGATGCCGCTTGCGACATTCGATTGGGATCAAGCCAGAAATGGGGATCAGGTTGATCGGTGCCCGGGCGTTCCAGAGGATCGAGCTTCGGCCCGACCTCGAAGACGGTGGCGCCATCGTTGGCCGCGCTCTGGAGAGTGCTTTCGAGTCGCTCTTCAAGCCCGAGTCCATTGGCAACAACGAGCGTTGCGTCGCGAAGGCGCGCAGCCTGCGAAGCAGAGGGTTCGAAATCATGAGGGTCAGCGCCGCGGGGGATAAGCACTTCGACATTGAGGGCGCTGCCCCCGACCTGTTGGACCAGATCACCCATGATCGATGTCGTGGCGATGACCGTGGGTTTGCCGTTGCTGGCCTTGGCGTTGGACGCACTGCCGCATGCTGCAAGGGAGATACTGCCGAGTAGGGCCAAAGCCACGAGCGCGCCGGACCAGCGGCAGGTGCCGCGTCTCGGGCTGCGCGTGTGTTGGTCCATGCCGACCCCTAAATAGGAATGAGAAGCATTCTCATTATGGGGGTCCCGGCGAGGATCAGCAACCTGGCCATGTGGTTACTGCCCGGGGAGCTTTAGCCGAGGGGGTAGCAGCCGGTCAGCGATGTCGTCATAGGTCGCAACGGTGGCGTCCACTGTGATGGCCCCGGCCTTCTTGAACTGCAGCGTGATGGAAATCTGCTGGCCAACGGTGAGCGGGCTGACGAGTCCCTTGAGAAGCAATTGCGCTGTTCCGGGCTGGAGCCGCAGATCGCCGAAGCCGGGAATATCGAGTTGGTCAACGTCGGTGAGTAGTCCACCGATATTTGCAACGACTCCTCCGCTTGCGACGACTGATGTCGTTGTATCCACCGGTGCGAAGAGTTGGAGTTGTACGGATGCTGCGGCCGGAGTCGATGCCGAAAGCAGTGTGTCTGCGCCGCCGGCATTGTGGATCACCATGTATGCGCCAGTCGGGTCGTAGTCAACGCCGACAAGAGGATCGCGAAGCGTGATCGCAGGTGCTGGTGAATCAAACGGCCGAACGAAACCAACGAGCACCACAATGCCGATGCAAAACACAATGACGTAGAGCGGCGCAAAGCGCATGATGCGCGAGTAGATGTCCGGCTTGTGCTGTGGCGCTGGGACGTCTGCGGGGGAATCGGTTGTCATTGACGGTCCGTTCTCGTTGCGAGTCCTTCATCCTTACCGCCGCGCTAGGCGTTGGTCAGATCGGGGGTGAATGTGGTTGTTCACCCTCGGCCAGTGCGCTGAGCCAGGCCTCGAGTTCAGAAGTGAGTGGGGCGTCGAAACGATGTCCACCGCTGACTTCTGACCACGTCACGAGGGCGTCAGAGCGATGAAACGCTTTCGCCGCGGAACGACCACGGATGGGTTCGACGAGTTCGTCATCTTCACCATGAGCAAAAAGAACGGGTCGTTGTGACGCGCGCGAAAGGTCGATGAGTTCTTCGGCGCGACTCGGCAGGTAGGCGGCAAGCGCTGCTGCGGCGCTCGGCGTAATCGTTGATGTCGGATCAACAAGGTGGGCGAGTGCAAGCGCACCTCCTTGGGAAAATCCGGCGACGACGAGTGCATCGTTGTTCAGTTCGGTTTCGCTGAGCAGCGATGCGCACAATGCGTCGATCGATGCGAGTGCCGCTGCAAGAGCGACGGGGTCTGGTCCGCTTTCGTCGACGTCGTACCAGTAGGGGCCGCGGTCGCTTGGTGTTTGCGGTTCGACAACAACGATCAACCACTGCTCGTTCGGGTCAAACGTTGCGGCGCGATCAAGGAATGGCTCAGGCGTATCGCCATAACCAGGAATGAGTACGAGCACTCGTTCGGGCGTTGCTGGCCCTCGACGGATGCTTCGCAATGTGTTTGTCATCGAACCCTTCCAGCTGCAGATGTTGCGCCAGTCCACCAATTGATGGAGTCATAGCGCACCACACCTGAGCTGTTCGGTGCGTGAATCATGATGCCGTCGCCGACATAGAGGCCGACGTGGTCAGGCTCGCCTCCGCCGAAACCCCATTCGAAGATGAGGTCTCCGGGTTGGAGCTCGTCGAGCGAAATGTGTTCGACGGCTGCCCATTGGGCGCCTGAGTTGTGGGGGAGTTCAATGCCGAGCTGCATCCAGGCCCAGCGCGTGAAACCGGAGCAATCGAAGGCATAGGGCCCGCCAGCGGAATAGACGTACGGGGCGCCAAGCTTGGTTTCGCCGGCATCGACGGTTGCTTGGCCGATGGCGATGCGCCAGGTGGCGGCGGTGAGTTGGGCGCCACTTTCGGGAATGGGCTCGGTAGAGCTGAGTGTGGAACTCGTGAGAACGGGGAGGGCGGAGACCTCAGCAACTGAAGTCGTGGCCGGGAGCGCTGACGTTGAACTCGGCACAACCCAAAGCCCGAGTGTGAGAAGGGCGACCGTCACGACAAGGACGAGGGTCAGGGAATGAACGAGGCGGGTCCGGCCAAGGGGGTTCGTGCTCATTGTTACGAAAGTGTTGCGGTTTCATCGCAGTCTCGCAACGCAGCCGCAACATTTTCGCAGCAATAGCGCTCTGAACAGGGGAAATACCCCGACATTTTGTGTCACATCAGCACTGAAATCGGCGTCATTTGTCGACGGAGGGGTGCAGGAAGGGCTCAGGCGATGGCAGAGGAGGCCTGGCGGCCCTGGCGGATGCAGGCCGGAAGTCCGAGGCCGTCATAGGCGGCGCCGGCCAGATGAACGCCGGGCGCTTCGGCGCTGACGCCAGCGCGCCATGCTGCGACTCGAGCCGGGTGGCCGGGTTGGTATTGCGGCAAGGCATCGATCCAGCGGGTGACGCGCCAGGCGATCGGAGCAGCATCGATGCCCATCGTGGCCTCGAGATCAACACCAAGCGCCTCGACCAGCGATGCGTCGTCGAGCTCAAGCGCGTGGGTGTCGCCGAACTTGCCGGCCGATACGCGCAGGATCGCGACCTCGGGGTCGTCGAGATGGGCCCATTTGGCCGAGGCCCACGAACACGCCGTGAGAGTTGGAAGCGGATCCGTTTGGGCTACGAGGAAACCGCTCGCATCGAGCGGAACGCCGAGGGACTTCTTGGAAACGGCAAGGGTGACCATGGCTGCAGACGCGTAGCCGAGAGAAGCGAGATCGCCTGAAGGGTCGGGTGCGATTGATTCGAGCAAGCGAGCAGTGGGATGCGCTGGGGTTGCGAGGATGATCTCGTCGGCAGCGATGACGCCGAGCGGTGTTGAAAGGTTCCAAGCGGCGCCATCACGAGCGATCGATGACACCGGGCACGAAAGATGCACGGGAACATTCGCTTGCGTGAGTCGGGCGAGGATGAGATCGGTGAGCGTCTGTGTGCCGACGGGAATGCCGTGAAAAACCGGTGCGTCGGAGTTGGTCGTTGCTGCTGCAGCTTGGGTGCGCAACGCAGTGATGAGGCTGGGTGACTTACGAGCGGCGTCCGCGATCTGCGCGGCACCAGCAGCGAGGCTGAGGTGATCGGCATCGCCGGCATTTACGCCGGAGAGAAGAGGGGAGACCAACTTCTCGTGCACTTCATCGCCGAGGCGGGCGCGGATTAGTTCGCCAACTGATTGATCGTCGGCACCATTGGGGTCAGCACCGTTTGCTCGGTCGATCCATTCGGTACGAGAAAGGTCTTGTGTGGCGCGCGCAATTCCTTCTGGACTGACGATTCCCGAAGC
>CANGMY010000189.1 GCA_947455015.1 Microthrixaceae bacterium
CGTCACTTTCAGACGGAGCGAGTTTCGGGAAGTCGAACCAGAGGAATCGTGCGGTTGCACTTCTTTTGGTAATCGCGGTACCAAGCTCGGTCGTCGCACAGGAGTTCCCAAATGCGATCGTGTTCGGGGCCTTCGTCGAGGACGTCGGGTACTGACCAGAATTCGCCGTCCTGCACCTTTACGTACACCTCGGGGTTGGCGTTGCGATCGCGAAGGTTGAGGAACCATGCAGGGTGCTTTTCGTGACCGGCATAGGACGCAACGACGACGCGAACGCCTTCGGGGTCGCGCCAGTAGGGAAGAGCGATCTTGTGCTCATTGCCCGACTTGCGACCGATCGTGCGGAGCATGACGTGGTGCATCCCGGCTTGCACCCAGACCTCGTCGATGTTCATGGTTTCCATGGCTTCGACGTGACTCTTGGTAATTCCAATGATCTCTTCGTGGCTGGGGGTTTCCCAGAGCATTTCAGCGTGCTGTTCGGTGGGCATCGTGGTCCTCCTCGATTTGGTTTCGGGTGATTGTGTCAGATGTTCAGGGTGTTGATGGGCTCGATCAGAGCATCATCTCGCCGCCGTTGACGTCGAGTTCCGCCCCGGTGATCACGCTGGCGAGATCGGAGGCGAGGAAGGCGACGGCGTTGGCGCAATCGGCATCATCGGGGATGATTCCAAGCGGAATGTCTTTGGTGATTTCGGCGATAACGGCGTCACGGTCTTGTCCGGTGCTGACGGCGTAATTCACGTAACCCTCAACCGGTGGACCCCACATCCATCCCATGAACGTTGAATTCACGCGGATGTGATGTGTGCCGAGTTCCTTGGCAAGCATGCGGGCAGCAACGGTGAGGGCGCCCTTCGATGTTGCGTAACCAGACTGTGTTGCGAGCGGCTTCTTCTGGATCATCGAGTTCACGAACACGATGGAACCGCCACCATTGGTCTTCATGTGTGGCACGACTTGTTGCGTGAGTTGGAGCGTTCCAAAAACGGTGATGTCGAACGACTTGCGCCAGTCGTCGAAATTGGCATCTTCAAACATCGTGAACGGAGGTGGAACGTAGGCGCTGTTCACGAGGCAGTCGATACGGCCGAACTCGGCGATTGTTGCGTCGACCATGCGTTGGGTTTGTTCCGCATCGGAGATGTCAGTGGGGCACACCAGCGCTCGACGCTCGGGCCATTGACGAGAGATCTCGTCGGCGACCTCTTGGAGTTTCGATTCAGTTCGAGCGACGAGGACGACGTCGGAACCTTCACGAGCGAAGGCGTAAGCCAGTTCTTGCCCGAGACCTGGGCCGATACCCGAAATGATTGAGACCTTGTTTTCCAGAATCATGATTCCCCCTTGCGGCAGCTCATTGCTGAAAGAGATTGCTACCACGACGCTGATGGGTGCGGTGACTCGCTAGCGGGAACTGGTCTGCTTGTAGGGTCGTCACGCAAACGTCGCCGGATGATGAGAGCAAGACATGACACGCACACTGGTGATTGGCGGAACAGGTCCGACGGGCATCCACTTGGTTCGAGGGCTCATGGACCGAGGTCACGAGGTCGTCATCCTCCACCGGGGCACCCATGAACGGCCCGAAACGCCGGCCGATATTGAGCACATCCACGCCGATCCCTACGACATGGAGTCGTTGGCGGAAGCGATGGGCGATCGAACGTGGGATCTCACCGTGGTGATGTACGGACGGCTGCGACGAATAGCGGAATTCATGGTGGGCCGAACCGAACGCTTTGTTTCCGTCGGAGGTGTGCCTGCAATCCGGGGTTGGATGAATCCTTGGTTGTTTACGCCCGAAGGTCTTCCGGTGCCGGTGAGCGAATCAGCGCCGGTCGTCGCGAGTCCAGAAGAAGATGAAAAGGGTTTTCGCGTTGCACGGACCGAAGAGTTCGTTTTCGCGAATCAGCCGAATGCGGCACACTTCCGGTATCCCTACGCGTACGGCCCGCTTCAAGTTGTGCCGCGTGAGTGGAGCATCGTTCGACGGATTCTTGACGGGCGCCGACAGATCGTTGTGGCCGACGACGGTCTAACCCTGCACCATCACGGCTATACGGAGAACCTCGCACATGCAGTGTTGTGTGGCATCGATCGTCCTGATGCTGCTGCAGGTTTGGCATTCAATTGCGGCGACGATGAGGTTTTAACCATTCGTCAGGTCATCGAGATCATCGCGATGGAACTGGGAGCGGAACTCGAGATCGTTTCGATGCCGTTCGACATTGCCGTGCCTGCTCGGCCACTTCTTGCCCAGCCTTCGCCGACGCATCGGGTGCTTGACACATCGTTATTGCAGACTCGACTCGGTTACCGAGATCTCGTGCCGGCCCGAGAAGCTGTGGCCCGAACCGCGCGCTGGCTCGTGGAGAATCCGATCGCTCCGGGTGCTCCCGAGGAATACGTGCTCACCGATCCGTTTGAGTACGCCTCAGAAGACACATTGATTTCCTCGTGGCAAGCCGCAGTTGCATCGATGCCTCCGGTGGCCTTTGACGTCACTCCCGGGGTGGGGCTCGCCTACAGCGGGCCCGGCGGACGGCCAAGAACCCAAGCAACATTCGAGAACTAGCGCGCGTTCCGACACGATCTGGTTCCCCGCTACTAGGGTCCCGGCCCATGACCTATCGAGTTGTGGTGTGGGGGACAGGGAACGTTGGGCGACCGGCGATCCGAGCGATTGCGACGCATCGCGATCTAGAACTTGTCGGAGTGGTGGTGTCGAACCCAGCAAAGGTTGGGAAAGACGCAGGCGAACTCGCCGGCATTGCTCCGCTTGGAGTCCTTGCAACTGACGACACCGAGATCGCGTTTGCTTCTGATGTCGATTGTGTTGTGTACGCAGCAACCGCTGATACGCGTCCGATGGAGGCGTACATGGATCTCGAGCGGCTTCTTCGTTCGGGTCGCAACGTGGTGTCGACGGCGTTCTATCCGTTGCTCCACCCCGCAAGCGCTCCGCCCGAACTGATGGGGATGCTTACCCCGGCGATGGAAGCCGGAAATTCCTCGGTCTTTGTTTCCGGGATCGATCCTGGCTGGGCGCTCGACATCCTCCCGGGCCTTGTGAGCGGAGTCGGCGCGGGAATCACCGAGATCCGAATTCAGGAGATTTTCAATTACGCGCTGTATGACGCACCCGACATCGTGCGCAACGTGATTGGTCTCGGTGGACCGATGGACGTTCTTCCGCAGATGCTCGAAGAGATGTCGTTGATGATGGTGTGGGCGCCCATGGTGCGCGTTCTTGCTGACATTCTCGACATTGAAATCGACGACATCACGACAACCGTTGAACGCCGACCTCTGGAACGCACCATCGAGGTTGATGGAATGGGAACGTTCGAGAAGGGGACAATGGGTGCCTTCCGTTTCCAAGTCACAGGATTCGTAAGCGGACATCCGCTCCTCACGGTGGAGCACATCACCAGGATCGACGATGACTGTGCTCCTGATTGGCAGCAACCACTCAATCCTGGTGGCGAACACCGAGTGGTGATGAGCGGTCATCCGCATCTGGAACTCACAATTCACGGGAACGAACCCGGCGAACCGGGCGCTGCGGGTGGCGGTAATGCGAGCGCAGCGAATCGCTGTGTAAACGCGATCCCCGCAGTGTGTGCTGCTGCGGCTGGTGCGTTGAGTCCGGTCGACCTGCCACCGATCACCGGTGCAGCTCAAATTCGACTTCGATAGTTAGCGAACGAGCGCCACTCGCGTTAAGAGCGGTATCCACGATTCGAGATCGGGTACCTCGAGGTCAACGACTTTCCCGTGATCGTCCCATCGGCGAAGCGACACCGCGTCGGC
>CANGMY010000190.1 GCA_947455015.1 Microthrixaceae bacterium
GTTGCCCTTGGAATCGACCTCGACGACATCACGTACGGGCATGTGCTCGCCGAAGAATGCGCTCGGCTCGGTCTCTCTGTGGAGCAGTACCTCGCGGCGTATGACCCGATTCGAGCACAGCCGTTTCCCGGGGTCGAGTCGTTGATCGCGACTCTCGATCGATGGGCGGTGTGCTCGAACAAACATCCGCATTCGGGAACTGCGGAACTCGTGCGGCTTCAATGGTTTCCGGAACTCGCGCTGTTCGCAGATTCTTTTGCGGGTCCAAAAACATTGCCGCCGGTTCTTCGTGAACTCAACGTCACACCCGAACAGGTCGTGTTCCTCGGCGACACCGCTCATGATCGTCAGTGCGCGGCTAATGCAGGAGTCACGTTCGCGTTAGCCGGATGGAATCCGCGAGCGAGCGCCGAGTCCGGTGACATCGTTTTGTCCCATCCACTCGATCTGCTCGAGTTGCTGGGGGAGTAACTCAGACGTTGTCGCCGGTGACTTCTCCGACAGGAGCTTCCGTCAACTCTTCAGAGGGCGTTTCCTCCGGAGCTTGTGGCGTCTCGATCGCCTCGACCACTGGAGCGGATTCTTGATTTTCCGCAGCAGGAGTTTCAGTGTCGACGGACGTTTCCCTGGTCGTTGGAGCATCAGCGATCACTGGCTTCGGCGGACGAGGCTTTGCTGCTGGCTTCGACTTCGAAGGAGCAGATGCTTCGATGCCAAACAAGGAAGCAATTTGCGGAAGGCGAGCAGCAACCTTCTTCACTGCAGCGAGGAGCTCTGGTGTCGGTTCAGCAGGAATGCCAACCGGCGTCACCTGGGTGCGCACCGGAGAAAATGCGAGTGCATCGAGCACGGTTGCGAAGCGATCCTGACCAGTTTCTGCCGTGAGTGAAGCTGCGGCGGCTTCGGTGAGCTTCGCTGATAGTTCTGCAGGAAGTGGTGCGCCTGCCTTTGGGGGGCGAGAACTGACGCGCAATGCACGCACGGCGCGTCCGCCAGCAAGGAGTTCGCTGATTTCGGTAAGCCATGCGGCTTGTTCCGATTCAACACGCTGCGACAGGCCAGCCTTGAGTTGTTCGGCGAGGGCGCGGGTTTCGTCGTCACGCGCACCGGCGTCAGAAGCAACGACGACCGAACGAAGATCGCGAAGATCAAGTTCAGGAAGATCGGCAAGCGCAGCTTCGGCCTTATCGCGCCATTCAGCAGAACGAAGCGACGGCATCAACTGCTCAGCAAGTTGCAACAACGGGGCCGGGCTGATTTCCGGCTTACCTTCGGCCTTATTGGTTTCGTTCTGCTTTTCGACTGCTTGGCGTACTGCGGGGATTCCACCGCGCAGAACTTGTTCCGCAATCGGCTTCTGCTCGGCGGGAAGTGCAGCGAGTGCAGCGTTGCGGTGTGTGCGTCCGGCACGAAGTCGCTTGGCCTTCGGCTTGGGTTCTGGAGCAGGCGAGGTTGGACGATTCGGATGGTGTGCACGAGTACCGGTCTTGCGTCGAGCATCCTGCGAACCTTCACCTTCGGTGCGCGGTTTGCGATCGCGCGGCGGTCGACCATCGCGCTTTTCGCCGTCGCCCTCGCGTCGTGGCTTCCGGTCGCGGCGATCTCCTCCACGACCTTTCGGAGCAAGTTTGGTCGTCACGAGTGGTTCGTCATCACGGCGAGGCGTTCCGACAACTTCGATGCGCTCTGGCTCTTTACGCGCACCCTTCGGGGCAAGCACGGCGATGATGTCGATGCCGTCCATCATGAAGTCCGCGTCGGCTCGAACGATGTCGCCCACCTTTGCTCCGGCAAAGAGCAATGAACCATTGAGTTCACCCTTGGGCAACTTGGCGCCGGCAGCTCGCCAGGTCCAGGTTCCGTCTTCGCGAGTACTAGTGAGTTCAACTTCGATGCGGCGTGACATAGGGGAGACACGCTAACGCTGAGCGTGCACAGAGAGCGAACGAGCCCACCGACCGGCGCTCGCTGCTACGTTCCGGCCGATGAGTGAGGATGACGTTGAGTATGGACAGCGCCCGTTCCAGGTACCCCCGGGATCGACCGAGGTCTTTCTTGTTCGCCACGGTCAGTCGGCCGCCTTCAAAGACGGCCAGCCCTTTGCGCTCGTCGACGGCCAAGGCGATCCGCCGCTGACGGCGCACGGAGAATGGCAGGCCGTTCAGGTCGGAGAGCGCCTGCGCCACGTCGAACTCGCGGCCGTCTACGTCACGACCCTTCAGCGCACGGCCCAGACCGCGGCGCCGCTTCTGGCCCACATCGGACAGCAAGCCATCGTCGAACCCGATCTTCGCGAGATCCATCTCGGAGAGTGGGAGGGAGGCATCTTCCGCAAGAAGGTGGCTGAACGCGACCCAGCCTTCCTCGAGGTGGAACGGACGCAGGATTGGAGCGCGATCCCGGGTGCTGAATCGTTCGCTCAGCTCCAGGAGCGAGTTGTTGGGGCAATCACCCGAATCCATGCCGCCCATCCCGGAGAACGGATTGTGGCGGTCAGCCACGGGGGAGCGATAGGGGCTGCGCTCTCCCATGCCACCGGATCAAAACCACTGGCCTTCGGCGCAACTGACAACGCGTCCATCGCCCATCTCATCGTTCTCGGTGATCGATGGATCCTTCGTCGCTACAACGACACCGGTCACTTGGGCGGCGAGCTCTCAGCGATCGCGGAAGGGTTGACCTGATCCGCACGAGCACTACATTTCGCCACTTCGGTTGCCGATAATCCTCGTTATGTAAAGTTAGGGGGATGTCGGGCGAGAGGTTGTAACGCTGAGCCAATCAAGCTGAGTCATGGCGCCCTAGATGATCGTCGCCATCCGTGGCTCGAGCCGAGCCGCAGCCAGCGGTTCTGCATTCTCCATGAGCCACGTCAACGCCTCGGAGATGTCCTGAGCCGTCGACGATGCGGCGAGGTCACGTTGAACATCCTCAACGGCCGCCTGGAGGCAGTACAGCAATCCTTGAAGTTCCTCGATGGCCGATCGATCGACAATGACATCGTTGTCATCGAGTCCATGACTCTGCGCCAACTTTCTGGCCATGTAGGACTGTTGCTTGCAGCCGTCGCGGCAAAACGACCTCGGCCGACCCGGACCTTCACGAGGCTCAACGGGCCGGCCGCACCAGCGACACCTCACGGTCGAGATCTCTCGGCCACTCTCACCCATCGGTAATTTCGTCACGTGACGATATTACCGAATTCAGCCGGTGAAAGCGGGGACAACGTCGGGTGCGATCGGTTCAGTTGTTGGCGTGATGTTCGGCAGAACTGGAAATGGGAACGCAGTGAGCGTGAGTCCCCAGAGTCCCTGATAGGTCGCCAACAAACTTGGAACTCCTGGCTGCCACGCGGCATAGAGCGAACCTGCGTCGGTCGACGGCGTTGTGATCTGCCACGTGGGTAGCACCGAAACAGGAGACTGGCCACCGACTGACCACACTCCCCCTGCAGGGTCCTGCCCGGCGGCGAGTATCGCTTGAATCACGAGGGCGGTGGAGTTCGGGTCGGGGTCTCCCCCGGTGAACCACGGAAAACCACCTACCTGCGCACCAACTGTCGTTTGGGCAGCGGCAAGGAAGCCAAGTGCCAATGAAACCGGGGCGGTATTCGACGCGCTTGCAAGAGCCTGAATCGCAAACGCCGTGGAGTTGGTGTCGGCACCGGTGTAATTCAAAGGATCAGGAGCTGTGCACGGGTCGAGAACACCGCCCGTCGTGGGACGAAACGACATCCATCCGCCAATCGAGGCAGGATCGTCGGCACCGCCAGAGCATTGTTGATCGATGATCCACTGCACCGCCTGTGAA
>CANGMY010000191.1 GCA_947455015.1 Microthrixaceae bacterium
GATGTGTACTCGTCGAGGCACAGATCGGACATAAGGACGACTCGATCACCGAAGGTGTCACGCAATTCGCGCAACGCGATCTGAACGATGCCGTCTGGATCCCAGGCTCCCGAACCGATGTCGTCCTTGGTTTCGGGAACACCAAACAGGATGACTCCGGGAACTCCAAGGCCGATGAGGTCAGCAACTTCGGCACGAAGCGAACCCAACGTGTGCTGAACGACACCAGGAATCGAAGCGATCGGCTGCGGTTCAGTGATTCCTTCCCGCACAAAGAGTGGCGCGATGAGATCGGCTGGCGTCAGTCGCGTTTCAGCGACCAAACGGCGGAGTGCCGGGGTGCGGCGAAGACGACGAAGTCGGCGTTGAGGGAAACTCATTGGCGCAGAGCCTAGGCACGCCGCTGTTGGCGACCGAATCGGGGGCCACGACTGGAACGTCGAGTGGTCGCATTCTTTGGTGCAGTTGGGTGGGTGGCCCGATCGATAAGGGCGTCGACGAGACCGTCGATGGTGTGAACCTCGGCAATCACGTCAACACGAAGTCCGGCTCGACGCGCCGTGTCGGCGGTGATTGGGCCGATGCAGGCAACAACTTTCGGGAGCGTGTCGAGCCCAAAGGCTGCCACCCAGTTCTCGACCGTTGATGATGAGGTAAATGTGACGATGTCGGCACCGATAATTCGTTCGCTCTCGGTGTCGGTGGGCTCGACGGGAACCGTTCGATAGGCGTCAACCACATCGACACGCCATCCCAACTCACGCAATCCGTCGGGAAGGACATCGCGCGCTACCGCAGCGCGTGCGAGCAGAACACGACGCTGATCGGCTTCGTTTGGAAGAGGGAATGCCTCGAGAAGTGATTCGGCGATGAATCGTTCGGGAACGAGGTCGGCCACGAGGTTGTAATCAGCCAGAACTTCTGCGGTTCCGGGGCCAATCGCTGCAAGCTTCACGCCGGCAAGGTCGCGTCCGTCGCGCAGGCGCTCGCAGAATCGCTGCGCGCCATTTGCTGATGTCAACACCACCCAGTCGTAGGACGACAACTGTCCAACTGCTGCGCTCAATGCAGCGCCTTCGTCGAGCGGATCAACGATTTCAATCGTGGGGACGATCAACGCGTCGGCGCCTTCGTCGCGCAATCGGTCTGCAAGCACCGATGATTGGTGGCGAGGCCGAGTCACGATGACTTTCTTTCCGAAAAGCGGACGTGATTCGAACCATGAAAGATCCATTGCCGCGACCTGACCGACCACGATCACGCTTGGAGATGCCAACGGTTCGCTGGCAATCGCTGAAAGCGTGGAACGCACGGTGTGTTGCTCGGGCCGGGTGCCCCAGCGGATCGCTGCCGCCGGCGTCTCGGGAGCGAGCCCTCCGGCCAACAAACGATCGACGATCTTCGGAAGTCGACCAACTCCCATGAGAATCACGATGGTCCCGCCCAATTGTGCAGCGGCTTCCCAATTGACTTCGTCGCTCTTGTCGGGATCCTCGTGGCCGGTAATCACGGTGAACGAGGTCGACGAGTGGCGCAATGTGACCGGGATACCGGCGTAGGCAGGAACCGCAATGGCTGAGGTCACTCCGGGCACGACCTCGTAGTGGAGACCGGCCTCGGCGAGCGCGGCCGCTTCTTCTCCCCCACGGGCAAAGACAAACGGATCGCCACCCTTGAGGCGAACCACTGTCAGGCCCTGTTTCCCCTTTTCAACCAGCAAGGCGTTGATGTCGTCCTGCGGCATCACGGCTTTTCCAGCCGATTTCGCCACACTGATGCGCTCGGCATCGGGGGGAGCCAGTTCGAGGAGGGCGCCGACCGAAAGGCGGTCATAGACCACAACGTCGGCCATCGCCAAGGCTTCAGCCCCGCGAACGGTCAGCAATCCAGGATCGCCCGGCCCAGCTCCGACGAGAAAGACAGTCACGGCGAGAGCCTAGGGGGAAGGCTTCGGTCTCGGTCTCGGCCACCTATGCCCAAGGTCACAGCGCTTTCTCAAAAGTTTCCTGAGGAACGCGAAATATTTAGCACTAAATTCCGTTACACCTCATGACGACAACGTCACTCGGTTCACGAACCCAGGAGTTGAGATGGAATCCATGTTGCTCGCAGTAGCCCGGCCCGAATGGATGGACCACGCTTCTTGCAAGGGTCGAACAAACCTTTTCTTCGGCATTGCTGGCGAACGTCCCGAGCGGCGGGTCCGTCGCGAAGCAACCGCTCGAGCAATGTGTGCCGCTTGCCCGGTGAATTTCGAATGTCGTGAGTTGGCTCGCGACAACCGTGAAAATGGTTTTTGGGGCGGCGAGAACGAAGAAGAGCGCGCCGCTGCCGGCCACTCCCCTCGTTCGATTAGTCGCCGGTCTGTCCAAGACGCTGCGCGCGCATCCTGAAACTCAGCGCTTTACCGCTCCGTAGGCGTCGAGAACGCGACCGCGGCTGAACGCAAGATCAACAATCGGCTCGGGATAGTCCGAGCCAAGTTCAATGCCGGCCGCTGCGAGTTCGAGCGGACCAGTTCCCCATGGTTCGTGAATCGCCGAGGCACTGAGGTTCGTAAGTTCAGGGACCCAGCGTCGGATGTAGTCACCGTTTGCGTCGAACCGCTGACCTTGTAGGACGGGATTGAAGACCCGGTTGTAAGGCGACGCATCCGGACCCGTTCCAGCAACCCACTGCCAGTTTCCAACGTTCTGAGAAACGTCGGCGTCGAGCAGCACATGACGGAAATAGCGTTCGCCACGTCGCCAATCGATGAGCAAGTTCTTTACGAGAAACGACGCGGTGACCATGCGGACGCGGTTATGCATCCAACCGGTTTCGCGAAGTTGTCGCATTCCTGCATCAACGAACGGATAACCGGTGCGCCCGTTCTTCCATGCGTCGAAGCTCGTGTCGTCTTGCCGCCACTGAATTGCCGCGTACTGCGGTTTCATCGGTTGTTCAACAAGAGTCGGTGTTCCGATCAACAAATGTGCGTACCAATCTCGCCATGCAAGCTGACGGGCCAACGCTGCACGTCCCGCTGTTGATTCGCCCACAACCTGGGCAACACGGCGCGGTGAAACAGTTCCGAACCGCAAATCGATTGACAACTGAGACGTGCCGAGAACCGAGGGCGTATTGCGATCTTCGTCGTAGGAATCAGCGCGCGCGACCGCAAGGTCGAGACGTGCAAGCGCGCCGCGTTCTCCGGGGAGCGCCGCTTCACCAACTTCTCCATCAAGGACTGGGTAGTCGCCGTTGATCGTCGGAAGCGCCTCGCCAGGATCGTTTGCGATGACAGCGTCACCCGAAGTTGGCCATGGCGTCCAAGGAGTGCGATCCCACACTCGAAAAAATGGAGTGAATACCTGCGAAAGCGAACCCGCATTCGTGAGGATGTGCCCTGGTTCGTGGACCAAGATTCCCCACTCGGGCACCCATTCAATGCCGTGCCCATCGAGAGCCACCCGCACTGCTTTGTCGCGTTCGGTCGCGTAGGGCGTCACATCGTGATTGACATGAACCGCCGTGACACCCAGTCGTCTCGCTTCTTCCGCCACCAGAACCCGTGGGTCACCGACACGCACAAGGAGCCGGCCGCCGTGTTCAGAAAGCGTTGCATCAAGTGCAGCGACATCGCCGAGAAGTCGCGCCACTCGGCGTGCACTCGCACGGTCAAACAGCGCTGGGTCAACGACGAACAGTGCGGTGACGTGACCGTGTTCTGACGTTGCTGCCGACCACGCAGGATTGTCGTCAAGACGAAGGTCGCGTCGAAACCACACCAACCCCGACGTTGAGGACATGGCGATCAGGCGATCGGA
>CANGMY010000192.1 GCA_947455015.1 Microthrixaceae bacterium
GCCGTCGATTGCACGAATCACCTTGGCGAGTTCCCGACGACTTTCCTTGACGTCTTCGAGTTGCTGTTCGAGGAACGTGTGTCGTTCTTGCAGAGCATCGAATTCTTCGAGAGCAAGCGGATTGATCGGACCCATAAGGCGAAGATCGCGTTCAAGCTCGCGGGCTCGGCCGGCGGCAGTTGCGCCTTCGGCGAGTTCGGGACATTCGCTGGCAATTGCAACGTCGGGCTCGCAGTCGAGGTCGCGCCGGAGCGCTTCGACAGCCGCTTCGATTCGCATCTCGATTTCCGCGTGATCGATTTCGGCTCGCTGCAGACGTTCACGTACCTCGCCGAGGCCGCGTTCCTGATCGGCTCGTTGGCGGCGAAGCCCATCGAGTCGACCTGCAACGCCACGAGCAGCCTCAGACTGCTGACGACGACGCTCACGGAAATCGTTGAGACGACCTTCGATGAGAGCGGAGCGATCCTGAATAAGGGCTGACAAACGATCGAGCGCTGTTTGCGATCGGTCGAGCTCAAGACGGCGAGCTTCAGCGGCTTCGCGTTCTGCAGCGGCACCATCGAGTCGAGTTTCAACCTCGGCTAAACGGCCAGTGAGGAACTGGCGACGCTCGACTACCGCGACGCTACGAACTTCGAGGTCGCTTCGACGTGAACCGACCTCAGCCGCCTGCTCTTCAAGACGAGCACGAGACTCGGCCATGCGTCGAGCAGACGCAGCGAGTTCATTGTCGGCTGCTTCGAGATCGGGAAGCATCCCCTCGAGTTCAGCGATACGCGCATCTTCACGAGTAACGCGATCGGTGAGTTCGCCAAGATGATCGCTGAGAGCTTCCGCTTCGGTCGCGGCGTCACGACGATCGGTTTCGGCACGCTGCAAACGGTCGCCCGCTGCAGTGAGTCGTGAGTCGTTTGCGTCGAGATCGCGAGCAAGACCAGCTTCGACGCTTGCAGCGTCAGCCAGTTCAGCTCGCGCAGTTTCAAGCACGCCCGCTGCTTCAGCAGCAACGAGCACCGCTTCATCGGCGCGACGAGTTGCTTCGTCGAGAGCGGCACCAGTGGCACCCGCACCCGAAGAGCCGACTCGCCAACCGCTCACACCAAATCGATCGCCACTGCTGGTGACGACGATGGCATCGGGATGAGCAAGCGATGCATCGACCGCCTGCACCCAGCCGCCGTCGATAACGACAGCAGCACCAATGAGCGCGTCGAGGAGAGGTTCGACATCGGGACGACGGGCACGAACGTGTCCGCGCAACGGTGAACCAACGGGAGGAGCGGTTCGCGTCGAACGACCCGCACCCAGAGCAAGCACTGCGCCGCTGAGCGATTCAGCACTCAGAGCTTCAAGTGCTCGACGACCAGCGTCGACACCATCGACAACAACTGCGGCAAGTGCTTCGCCCACTGCAGCTTCGAAAGCGGCTTCCCAACCGGCGTCGACTTCGACAAGATCGAGAACCGTACCGAGGACGCCGTCGATGCCCGCTAGGCGCTCGGTACCAGCACGTGAACGCGCTTCGTCGAGGGCAAGGGCAAGGGCTTCGACTCGCGCACTCCAGGCGTTCTTTTCGCTTTCGGCGGCACGATGCAAAGCTTCGGCAGATTGAACTGCGGACTCGGCCTGGGACCGACGCGTTTCGGCCGTTTCCATGGCTTCGACTAACGGAAGTTCGGCTGATTCCAACTCGATGAGTTGTGCGCGGAGAGATTCTGTTTCGGTGAGCAACGTCGCTGCCTTTTCGGCCAGCGCAGTGGCGCGGGTTCCGATGCGATCGCGTTCTTCACGTGCACGACCTGAAGCGGTACGAAGTGCGGCGAGTTCGCCACGAACCTCGGCAGCAGCACCGGTGGGAGCAGGCACGCCGCTCGCCCACTGCTGTTCAAACTCCAAACGTTCGGCAGCGAGAAGTTCCTCGGCCTCGGCGAGTTCGGCAGCAAGAGGTTCGAACTTCTCTGATTCGGCTTCGACCTCGGCCAGTTCCGCAGCCAGTCGTGCAGCTTCCGCTTCGAGTGACGCGACAACGCCTTGATCGATCGAAGCGCCACGAAGGCGATCGACCCCGCGACGACGTTCAGTGAGCACTGCTGACAAACCACGAGCCTGCTGGAACAGCGACTCGTACGAGGCAAGGCCATCGCCGAGGTCGTCGCCACCCATAGCGGTGAGTTCCGCCTCGACCGTCATGATTTGGGTGTCGAGCTCGGCGAGCGAGCGACGAAGGCGTTCTTCTTCAGCGGAAAGTTCGGCTCGGCCACGCATTCCGTTTTCGAGACGCGTGCGCAATCCCGCAAGTTCGCGACCCGCGATGAAGATACGCAGTGCTGTGAGTTCGGAAACCACACCGGCGTGACGACGAGCAGCATCGGCTTGGCGTTCAAGCGGTCGAAGCTGACGACGAACTTCACGAAGGAGGTCCTGCAAACGAGTGAGATTGCCTTCGGTCGCAGTGAGGCGACGTTCAGACTTCTCCTTGCGGCGGCGATATTTCAGAATGCCGGCAGCTTCTTCGATGATGGCGCGGCGTTCTTCGGGACGCGCGTTCAGCACCGCGTCGATCTGACCCTGCGAAATGATGACGTGCTGTTGACGACCAACACCGCTGTCGGAAAGCAGGTCTTGGATGTCGAGCAATCGACACGGCACACCATTGATCGCGTATTCGCTGTCGCCAGAGCGGAACAACGTACGAGTGATGGTGACCTCGTTGAACTCAATGGGAAGCATTCCCGAGGAGTTGTCGATGGTGAGACTGACCTCGGCACGACCGAGCGCAGAGCGCTTGGTGGTACCGGCAAAAATGACATCGTCCATTTTCTGCGAACGAACGGCGGAAGGCGCCTGGGCGCCAAGCACCCAACCAATCGCATCGACGACGTTGGACTTACCGGAACCGTTGGGCCCCACCACTACGGTGACACCTGGTTCGAGATCGAGAGCTGTCGTATCGGCGAAGGACTTGAAGCCCTTCATCGTGAGTCGTTTCAGATACATCAGACCTGACAGACCTCGCAGTAGAAGGTGGACCGACTGGCAACCTTGGTCTTGACGATGTCGTTACGACGACAACGTCGACACGGCTGCTTTTCGCGGTCGTACACCTGATGGTGGCTTTGGTAATCGCCGGCTTTACCGAAGAGATCGACGTACTGGCCGTCGCCCAACGTTGAGCCGTTGTACTTGATTGCCTCGTGCAGAATCTCGACGAGCGAGCGATAGAGACGACGAATTTCCTGCGTTGTGAGCGAACCGGTTTCCCGATCGAAGCGAAGACCAGAGTCGAAAAGGATTTCGTCGGCATAGATGTTGCCGATACCAGCGATCATGGACTGATCGGTCAGGAATGCCTTGAGCGACTGGTTCTTCGAACGAAGGAGATGCCCGAAGTCGACCCAAGACATTGGGGTTTCAACCGGATCGACACCGAGGTTTGAAAGTTCTTCGATCTCGGAAGAGATCTCGTCGGGAGTTGCAAGGAACATCTCGCCGAAGGTGCGCGGGTCGATGAATCGGAGTTGGCCACCCTGAGTGAACGTGATGGTCACGTGGGTGTGCTTTTCAACTTCGTCCTTCGGTGTTGCGCGACGCAGCTGACCCGACATGCGCAGATGCACGATGAGCACCTGACCATTGTCGAGCGGCATAAGGAGGTACTTCCCCTTGCGTTGCGAACCGGTGATCTTGGCGCCGACGAGACCGTTAATGAACTCTTCGGGGGTCTGTCGCTTGATCGACTTCTTGCCATCGACTTCAACGGACTTCACCTTGCGTCCGACGACCTCTTTTTCGAGC
>CANGMY010000193.1 GCA_947455015.1 Microthrixaceae bacterium
ACGCGCCACCCGGCATCGTTCCACCATTAATGTCGTACGTGACCGAGGAAACTGCCGGCGGCGCAAAAGTCTTCGTCACACTTCCGTCAAACGCGCTGGATGAAAGTGACGTAACACTCGCAGGAATCGTCACCGCCGTGAACCGATTACTCCGAAACGATTCCCCTTCAATTGACGTGACTGTGCCGGGAATCGTGACCGAATCAAGACCAGCGTTATAAAACGTGTATTGGCCAATTTCTTTGAGATGGTCAGGCATCACGATCGACCGCAGATTCCCGTTATTCGCGAACAGGAAATCGCGCAAACGCGTGATCTTCGAACCCGGAGCGAACACGATTTCGGTGATGTTGTAACCACCCTGCCAAATATCATTGAACGAAATCACGCTGCTCGGAATCGTCAGCTGAACAATGTGCTTGGCACTGAAACCTCCTGATGTCACCGATGTGACAGGGAGCCCATCGATCGTCGAAGGGATCGAGACGGACGCATCGACGCACAACGTCGTACATCCAGTAACGGTGACGCTTGTTCCGTCACTCGTGTAGGTGAAGTAGCCCGAAGAGTCGGTCGAATCGGCGCCTGCAATGCCCGGAGTCAGAACGGGCGACGCAAATGCGACGAGCAGCAGAACAACAACAGCGGTCAGAACTTTTCGGAGGCGAGTGGCCAACATCGGGGATTCCTCTAACTCTCGAATTCACCGGGCAGACCGGTTTGAAGGTTTGACACCGTTGATGACTATTGCGCTTTGACCCCATTGGTGTCAAGTCACATGTCCACCTCGCCCTGTGACTTGGGCCACCTAGAGTGAGCGGTGATATGGGCCCTGCACCACGAAAACGAGCGCCTCGAGTCTCTGCTGAGCAGGTCTCCGAACTTCTGATCGAGACCGTCATCGACCTGGTTCTGACCACGCCCATCGAGGAAATCACGACCCGTTCCATCGGCGAAAAGATCTCGATGGACCCTCAGGTCATCTTCCGAAATTTCGGATCGCTGAACAACTTGTACGTCGCCGTTTCAAAGGAAATGGGTGTTCGATTCTCCCCCGCAGTGACTGCGGACAATTTCATCGAACATCTGCCTGTGCTGCTCCCGCGGTTCAAGCTGCTCACCTATCTCCTCGGCAACGGCGTACCCGGCGAACAGTTGATGTTCGATGACGACGCCACATTGAACGCCATCCGGACTCAGCCTGAGATCGATGGCATTCCCACCCGCCTAGCTAACGCGATGGCCATTCTCAATATTTATGTGCTCGAAGGTTTCTTGGCCTTCAACAGCATTCACCGATTCACGATGGAAGAAACCATCGACGCTGCCCAACTCTTAAGCGCGCTCACCGCGAACTTGGGCACCGTTGCCGATTCGCTCGACTGGGCCAATAACGCTGACTAGTTCGCGACAGCGAGCATTGATTGCTCGTTGATTACAAGCCGCGGTTGGTTTCTGCGAGACCCAGCTTCACCTGTGCGGAATCGATGTAGGTCTTCTCGCTGATGAACGCGTGCTGTGTGCCGGTGTAGATGTCGCGGAATGCGCGCTCGAGACGGCTTCCTTCGCGAATCGCCGTCGTGCCGGCAGCGAGGTGAGCCCACTGTGCAACCTCGCGACTCGCTTCGGTTGCATAGGTCGCAGCGATGCGCATATCCGCGCGCATGTCCACGGTGAGTTCTCCGCCCTCAGCGACAATTCGCTCGGCTTCGGAATAAGTGTCGACAACAAGCTGTCGGGCGGCGCGCCACATACCGAGATGATGCGCATAGCCACGCTGGAACGTGGTCTTGTGTACGAGGGTTTCCATATCACCCATACGCGCTTTCACCTTCGCAAGTTCCGCAACGTCGTCAATCATGCTCTTCGCAACACCAAGCGCCCAGGCTGCGTGGCCTGCAGCAGTGATCGCCATGAGACCCATTTTGAATGTCGGTGAGCTTCCGCGATGCGGTGTGCGTTCGAAGAGTTCGAAGACTCGATGGTCGGGAACAAAAAGATCGGTGACGTTGTAGTCAAACGATCCTGTGCCCTTGAGACCTTGAACATGCCAACCATCGGTGAAGTTGATGTCGTCACGGTGAATCACCGCTGCGAGAAGCAGGATTTCTCCGTTGGCATCGAACATGAAGTTGCCATCGTCAATGGGAAGGAATCCGGCGCACACAAACTCGGAGTGTCCCGTTCCGGAACCGAAGTTCCAGGCGCCGCTGATCTTGTAGCCGCCTTCGACCTTTTGGCCTTGACCATTCGGCGCAAACTGTCCGCCCATGGTGACGCGCTCAGCGCTGCCAAATGTTTCGGCGAAACCTGAATCGGGAAGGTACGCAGCAACGGCCGCGGCCGACGGAAGATTGGCGATGCCGATCCACCCGAATGAACCATCAAGTTCCGCCATTGCCTGCCAGGTGTCGATCATGTCGGCGAAGGAGGGTTCCGAACCGCCAGCTTCGGCGGGGTTCAAGTAGGACATGAGGCCGCATTCCCACATCGCATCGACCAGCGCCGGGGTCATAGTGCGATTCGCCTCGCATGCTGCTGCTTCAGCGAGCACGAGTTCTGCCATGCCATCGACGAGTGAGGTCCCTGAGTCAGTCAAAGTCATGTGAGCAATGTAGGCCCTGTTCCAATCTAAGCAAAAGCAACCTGATCTGCCGCCCTGGGCCACCTGCGATCCACGGTGAATCCCAGTCACCGATTGAAGACCTATCGATGCTCATGGCAATTGCAATGGCACACTGAGAAGGTGATCGATCCCGCAGTCAAACGTTGCCTTGGACAGATGATCAAAGGCGTACAGGTTGTCGCCGCGAGCCATGGCGGCGTCACTCGGGCCTACACCTCGCACTGGGTCACTCAAGTTTCATTTGAAGAGCCAGTTGTCATGGCCTCGCTTTCAGCGAAACACGACACGTGGCCGATTCTCCAAGAAAGCGGATCGTTTACCGTTTCGCTTCTCGCCGCAGACCAAATCGCCGAGGGCCAGTACTTCAGTTATCCGGGGCACAAGATGCGCTACTCCGCACCCGAGTTCCTCGAGGAAATTGGTGGCCACCCCGTGGTCCCTAATTGCATCGCGTGGTTCACGTGCGATGTTTTTGATCACATCAGTTTGATTGATCACGAGCTTGTGTTCGGTCGCATCACCGCGTCTGGTGAAGGCCGGCTCAAAGCTCCTCCCCTTCTTTACTCAAGCCGTCATGGCTGGCGAATCACCGGCGACAAAGCGCGTGAGCCCGGTGTTTCGATTCGAGACCAACTTCTGGCGCGAGTTATTGATGACGGCCCGGCGGAACCATCAACATGAACATCCCTGCAGAAGATCGACCGTTAGTCGATCACATGGTCCACACCGACGAACTCCCCGCGCTACCGCAACGAGAGTCGCGGATCATCGCTTCGCTATGGGTTGAAGCACCAAACGAGGTGAAGACGCTCGGCAATGACCTTCAGGCCAACCCCGGATATCTGCGTCGAATCGGCAGGTACTTGCTGTGGCGCGCCGGCCCGGCAGTGCGAGCGCGTGCGCGCTACGCAGCAGTCGACAGCACAGATCTCAGTCGCATCTGGACGTTTGAGTTAGATGCCGATGGCAACGGCGAAGGTCTCGGACCCGACGGAATCGTTCATGGTCGATTCCGCACGTGGAAAGAATCGCTGCGAGATGATTCAGATGTCGAATCCGAGCCTGACGACGTGAACTAACCCTTTGTTACCAGTGCGCCGGGGAAGTCGCCCGCAGCACGGAACTCATCGAGATGCGCGTGGTAGTCGAGAAGG
>CANGMY010000194.1 GCA_947455015.1 Microthrixaceae bacterium
CGGCTGCCGAGGCTCGGCCCGACAGCGCAAGCGTGACACCGGCCCCCATCGTCTAGCGGCCTAGGACACCACCCTCTCAAGGTGGCGGCACGGGTTCAAATCCCGTTGGGGGTGCCACGCAGGAATCAATTCTTGTTAGCTATACCCGCCCGAGAGGTCGACGACGAGATGGGTCGCGTTCTGCGTGCGCAAACAGATCTGACCCGCACTCGGCCCCGTCACGCCAACAGGCACGACAACGTGCGCTGCTTTGGTCTGGCCCGTCACAAGATTCAACACTGACGTTTCCGAACCCGGTGCAGGCGGTGAGGAACACGGGAAGACCGACACCCAACCCGGCGCTCGCGCATCAGTTGCCGTCACGTTGACTTCGACAGCGGTTGAACCGGATGCAGCTTTGCCAGCGCCAGTCACTTGAACGGGCACGGTTTGTCCAGCGCCCACGACGCCAATCGATGCACGCGAGTCAAAGACTCTCGTTGGTGCGCTGATGTTGAGTCGTTGACCCGATGGACCGACATAACCAAAAACATCGACGATGACGTTCGCTCGACTCTGAGAAAACACGCAAAGGGCGCCGTCCTGCGAAAGCGGCACAATCGCACCGTTGCCCGCCGGCCAATTTGGTCCGTAGTTCACGTTCGACACAACGGGCGGTGATCCATTGCATTGCCATGCAGTCAAATAGCCAGAGCTGCTTGCGCCATCGGCAGTGAGACTCACGAGCGCCGCAGTTGCAGAAACAGGAACGCCCGCTAGTCCAGCGATCTGCACTTGCACCCAGTTGCCCGCCTGCACCGGAACGGATTGGCGCGAATCGAAGACACGCAAAGGCGTCACCGGCGTCACTGCTGTCGACAGTGCCGAGTCATACCGACCCTGCAAATCAACAATCAGATGAGTCGAGGCTTGCGTCGAAAAACACACTTTCCGCGTTGCATTGACCCGAACAGTCACCAAGTTCGTCGACACCACACCGGGGGTGTAGTTCAGCGTCGAGGCAACCGGAGGTTCGCCACACGCGTACGCAGTCAAATATCCGGGTGCCGCGACACCATCCACCGTGACATTCACTGTCACCGATGTCGTGGTCGCAGTGGTCCGTGAGGCGAGATCGAGAACAAAGACCTCACCCGACTCAAGTGCTCGTGTCGATGTCGTTCCAACTCCAACACGAGTGTCAAGCACTCGTGTTGGACCCATGGGCACATAACCACTTGATTGCGCAACACCTACTGGCCCAGTTTCATGGGAGAAGGCGAGGCCTCCAGGAGTTTCGTAGACGCGATCGACAACAAGTCGGCGCTGATTTCCTGGGTAGCTCGGAGCGATCCCCTCGCCCCAATAGTGATTCGCCACGTACACCGCACCGCCCGAGCCGCGGAAGACAGACGAACCACCTATGCCAGTCATGCCTACCCGCGAATTCATGACCCGACCGGAACCGACTCGAGTGCAGATTGGCGACCAACTGAACTGAAGCGGACCGCATGTGGCCATTCCCATCGAATACCCGATCGAATCCCAGATGCCACCTGAGTAGAACAACGTCGGAGTTCCGTCGGAGGTTCGAACCATTGATGGGTTCTCGACGACGCCGTGCTCCCAATCTGCTCCAGCATCCATGAGGTACACCGGCAAACTTCCCGCCGCCCATCCCACGGTCTGTGCACTGGTCAGCGAAATCTCTCGCATCCAAACCGACGACCAACTCTTGCCGACCTCGCCTTGGTCCTGCCACATCAACCAGGTCTTGCCCGTTGCTGAGTCAGTGAAGACGTACGGGTCAATCGCTCCAAGCGGGGTCGTCGAACAGAAGAATTGCTGCGGCGATGTGTAGGGACCATCGGGGCTTTGGCTTGTTGCGAAGTCAATGCAATGCGTACCTGCGGCGTTGACGCGCAACGCATAGAACATGACCCATGTGCTTGATCCATTGGCCGATAACTTCGCGACCGTTGGCGCCCACGCTTCATCAGGGAAACTCGGATCGCCCGATGTCCATGCACTCCCAGTCGGCGATGGATCCGGCAGCGCATCGTGGAACTCTCCGTTGGGATTTGGAATCGCATGATTTGTGCGCGCGGTCCACGTCACAAGGTCGGTCGACCACATCACAGGCACATAGACGCCACCCGTTGTGGTTGAGAACGCGTAGTACTTCTGGGTGACCGAATCCCAGACAACATCAGGATCAGGAAAATTCTTTGTATACGCCGCTCCGGGGGCGAAATACGGAGCGCCTACGTAGGAGGGTTCGTACTGGTGGTCCCCCACTACAGCGCCCGCCGACATCGGCGACGCAACGACCCCACTCAAGAGCGCAGCAAGCACCACGATGAGCCCTGCGACGCGGACAGCAAGGTTGAGGCGACTGCGCTGAACGCGCGGCCCGGAGTTTGGGGGGTAGGCCTTCATATGAGGAACCACAGAGCGATGAGGTTGTTCAAACGCTACCCGCCACTTCTCTAGATAAATCATCGGGTGTCATGGGCGTGAGGTGGAGTGATTTTCGTCATTTACCCCGGATCGCCGTACCCTCAAGCCCGATGACCACCGAGCACGAGTTCACATCTGAGGAGGAGTTCCGCGGCGAAGCCGAGGAAGCGCTCGTCGATGGCGATCGAAGCCTCGATGCCAGAGAGATCAGCGCCGTTCGAGCGGTTCTTCAGAATCGTGACTTCCGCACGATGTGGCTCAGCAGCCTTGGTTCCACCATCGGCACCTGGATGCAGAACGTCATCCTCGCCGCGTTCGTCTACACCGTCACAAAGAGTGCATGGCTTGTCAGCCTTGTGGGCTTTTGCAATCTCGTCCCCCAACTTTTCTTCGCGACTTTTGGCGGCATCATCGCCGACATGTTCAACCGCAAGAAGTTGATCTTCTGGCTGTCACTTGAACAGATGATCGGTTCCCTCGCGATTGCATGGATCGTTCGCACAACAGACTTCTCCCGACCAGCCCTGCTCATCGCAGTCTTCGCAGTCGGAACTGGCGCTGCACTACAAGGCCCTGTCTTCCTCGCCGTTACACCTTCGCTCGTGCCACGCGAACACCTTGCGGGCGCCATCTCGCTGAATTCGGTAAGCATGAATGTGTCGCGCGTTGTTGGTCCGGCGATCGGCGCAGTCCTCTATGTATGGATAGGCGCCTCGTGGGTGTTCGTATTGAACGCCGCGACCTACGTAATCATCATGGTTGGCGTCACCTACGTAAAAGTTCCGACGTTCGAGCGCCGCGTTGGTGAAAGCAAACTCGACCGGCTCGTTGGCGGGTTCAGATATGTGCGCCAAGACCCCGTTGTCTTCAAAGCGGTCCTCACCGTCTTTATGTTCTCGATGTTCTGCATGCCCTTCGTCGTTCTCTACCCCGCAATCGCATCGGTCGACTGGAGCGTTTCCACCAAATCGACTCTGTATGGATTGCTCTACGCCTCCTTCGGGCTGGGAGCCGTTATCGGAGCCCTGTCGGTAGGCACGGTTCTTGCCGGGCACAAGATCGAAAGCGTCCTGCGAGTCTCGTGTGCGCTCTTCGGCGTTTCGCTCGCGGCGTACATCACCATAAGGGGGCCAGTGCTTGCATTCCCTGTGGGCTTTCTTCTTGGTTTCTTCTATTTCGTGCTCGTCACATCGCTCTCAACGATCTTCCAATCACGACTCGACCATTCCATTCGAGGTCGCGTGAGCGCCGTCTGGATGATGTGTTTCGGCGGAACCGTTCCCGTCGCCGGACTTCTCGCCGGCTGGATCGTGAGCCACTCAAG
>CANGMY010000195.1 GCA_947455015.1 Microthrixaceae bacterium
ATGGACGTTCTTCCGCAGATGCTCGAAGAGATGTCGTTGATGATGGTGTGGGCGCCGATGGTCCGCGTGCTTGCTGACATTCTCGACATTGAAATCGACGACATCACGACAACCGTTGAACGCCGACCTCTGGAACGCACCATCGAGGTTGAAGGAATGGGAACGTTCGAGAAGGGGACAATGGGTGCCTTCCGTTTCCAAGTCACAGGATTCGTAAGCGGACATCCGCTCCTTACGGTGGAGCACATCACCAGGATCGACGATGACTGTGCTCCTGATTGGCAGCAACCACTCAATCCTGGTGGTGAACACCGAGTGGTGATGAGCGGTCATCCGCATCTGGAACTCACAATCCACGGGAACGAACCCGGCGAACCGGGCGCTGCGGGTGGCGGTAATGCGAGCGCAGCGAATCGCTGTGTGAACGCGATCCCCGCAGTGTGTGCTGCTGCGGCTGGTGCGTTGAGTCCGGTCGACCTGCCACCGATCACCGGTGCAGCTCAGATTCGACTTCGATAGTTAGCGAACGAGCGCCACTCGCGTTAAGAGCGGTATCCACGATTCGAGATCGGGTACCTCGAGGTCAACGACTTTCCCGTGATCGTCCCATCGGCGAAGCGACACCGCGTCGGCGCTTCCTTGGAGCTCGAGAAAGCTCGCGCTTTCGGCGGAGGTGAATGGACCGCCCTGAACCGCAAGGCTTTTCTGTGATCCTCGAGAGAGCTGGTCGAAATAGCCGCTTTCGTTTGCGGCGAGGAAACGCTTTGCTTCGACGTGCATCGCAATCGGTGCGGTGACTGTTTGCGGGAAGACGCTGCTGAGAAATTCCGATCCTGTGATCTCGTGGCGGAGGTCGGTCCGGTGGTCGGGTCCATTGTTGCGTTGAATTTCAAAGAGATGACCGATGTCATGTAGGAGAGCGGCGGCGATCAATTCTTCGCTTGAGCCTTCGTGGTCGGCGAGCGCAGCGCATTGCAGCGCGTGCGCAAGTTGCGTGATGTCCTCGTCATACTTTTCGTTCCCCCATGTGTTGTACATGGAAATAATCGAGTCAATTGAGGCTGATGGCATCAGAGCATTTGTCCTTCGAAGTCTCCGATAAGCGAAACCCGTGGGCCATCGGAGGATGCGAACTCCTTCGCCTTCTGCTCGTAATACGCGTCGCGTAGGTCACCTTCACGAAGCGCGTTGTAGGTCGGGTACAGCGCTCGACGAGCTTCGGAGGATGTATTTGGGCCGCTTCGATGTGGGGTCCGAGAATGAAACCACAACGCTTGACCGGCCCAGATCGGAGCTGGTTTCCAGTCGAGTTGCTCGACAATGTCGGCACGAATGCAGCCCTTGTCGTCCATCGGAAGAATCTCGTTATGCATCGAGGACACGATTTCAAGACAACCGTTTGATTCTCGTGAATCGTCGATAGCCAACATGCACGACACATGTGTTTCGATGAATCGATAGGCAGGCGCATCTTGGTGGGGCGAGTAGCCGGCACCACCTGGTGCTTTGTAATTGATCTTCTCTTTGTAAAGGACGGCAGATTCGTCAAGCAGGATCGATGCAGTGTCTGAGAGTTCGCTTCGGGTGAGAAGTTCTCGCAATTCATCGTGATACGGAACAAAGTTTTCTGTACGACAGAGCCGAGGACCGCTGGCTGTCGCCTCTCGGTAGTGGAGCCAAGGGCCGTCATCGGGCCACACCATGAGATCATCGATCCACTCACGAAGTTCGGCGACTCCTTGAGGTTGCAGTGGCTCTGTGAGCACCCAACCGAACCGCTGAAAGTGCTCAGCGGCATCAGGTCCCGGTTCAATGGTGTCAAAGAATGGCTCGTCCACATCGCGATGCTAGGCCTGTGTCCTACGCTCCGTGAATGGCTGTTGCTCGTCCGAACATTCTTTTCATAACCCTCGATGAGTTCAGAGCCGAGTGCCTCTCGGCTGCTGGCCATCCGGTTGTGAAGACCCCAGCACTCGATGCGCTCTGTGCCGAGTCGGTGCGCTTCGCGAAGCACTACGGACAAGCGTCTCCATGCGCTCCTGGTCGAGCGGCGCTCTACACAGGCACGTATCAAATGAACAATCGAGTGGTCATGAACGGATCGCCACTCGACGCGCGGTTCGACAACGTTGCTCTAGCGGCACGGCGGAACGGCTACGACCCGGTGCTCTTTGGCTACACCGATCAAGCGATCGATCCCCGAACAGTTGAGGCCGACGATCCGCGTTTGTTGACCTACGAAGGTGTGCTCCCCGGATTTCGATGTGAACTCGACCTCACTCGGGGGCGCGAAGCGTGGGCCGACTGGGTTCGTGCACAGGGTTACGACATGCCTGTTGATCCCGAAGAAGGCCTGGCCACCGAATCGGAGCGTCCTGCACACGTCGGAATCAGCGCGTTTCTCACCGACAAATTTCTTGAATGGCTGCCCGGGCACGACGAGCCGTGGTTTGTTCACCTGAGTCACTTGCGTCCGCATCCTCCGTTTACGGCTGCGGGGGAGTGGGCGACTGCGTACGAACGCAGTGCGATCAATCTTCCGAACGCTCCGGGATCAGATCTCCATCCGCTTCACGAGTTTCTTCTTTCGATCTCGTACTTCGCGGCCCCGGAAGATGAAGCGGGCCTGCGCGAGATTCGAGCCCAGTACTACGGGATGATTAGCGACGTTGACGAGCAACTTGGACGAGTCTGGAACGCGCTCCGAGAATCTGGTCAATGGGACAACACCATCGTGATCGTGACGTCAGACCACGGCGAACAACTTGGCGACCACGGCATGGTTCAAAAGATGGGTTGGTTCGAAGAAAGCTTTCACATTCCTCTCATCGTTCGTGATCCGCGAACATCGAAAACCGACGGAACGATCGTCGACGCATTTACTGAAGCGGTCGATGTCCTTCCAACACTGTGCGACTTGATCGACGTTCCGATTCCTCGTCGATGCGACGGCCGGTCTCTGCTTCCATTCCTAAACGGCGAAGAGCCTGCGGAATGGCGAGACGCGGCGTATTGGGAATTTGATTGGCGATTTTTTACCGCAGGGCGCGACGGTGCGAAATGGCCCGAAGACCGTCGCAGCGTCGGTCATCAACTCACCGTCCGTCGGACCGAAGACGTGGCGTATGTGCAATTCGCTGATGGTGACGCACTCGTTTACGACCTCGCTACCGATCCAACGTGGCGAACGATGCTGGTTGATCCAGAGCGAGCTTGGGTTGAGGCACGGGCGATGTTGGCCTGGCGAGCGCAACACACCGATCGAACCCTCACGGGGACGTTTCTTCCCTAGTCACGGCGTGATCAATCAGTTCGTTCTATGGTCGGCGTCATGATGCGCTTCAATCACATGGAACTGACCTTTGCCCCCGGAACTCTCACCCCGGAGTTCCGCGATCGAGTTCGGGAGTTTTACGGAGACCTTTTCGGGTGGGACTGCAAGGACACCGAAATTCTTGGCCAAAGCGGACTGCTGATGATGCTCGATGAACGCGCAACTCAGTTCATTCTGTTGGCAGAAAATCCGAATCCGATCTCCTCGCCGGGTTACGACCATCTCGGATTACTGCAGGACACTCGCGAAGAAGTTGATGCGCTCTGCGCACGAATCGCGGAAATGCAGAAGAACGAACCGGACATCAAACTGAAGGTCTATGACGACCTTGTGAACCCGGCAAGCACGGTCCACGCGTTCTACGTGAAGCACTTGTTGCCGATCTGGTTCGACGTGCAGTGCATCGAATACACCGCACCGCC
>CANGMY010000196.1 GCA_947455015.1 Microthrixaceae bacterium
GATGGCGCCCCGGCACTCACGATGTCGGGAACTGCAATCGAAATGCCGATTCCCGAGAAGTTCCCAGCGCCGATCGCCTACAACGTCATTCCGTTTGCCGGAAAGCTTGTTGACGATGGTCGCGGTGAAACTGATGAAGAGCAGAAGTTTCGCAATGAATCGCGCAAGATTCTTGAAATTGCAGATCTTGAAGTCACGGTCACCTGCGTGCGTGTTCCCGTTTATACGGGTCATTCACTTTCGATCTCCGCCTCATTCGCGAATTCCATTACTCCTGAAGACGCGCGCCGCCTGCTGGTGAAGGCGCCGGGCGTGGAACTGGCCGATATCCCGACACCTCTTATGGCCGCTGGCGTCGATCCCACGTTCGTGGGTCGAATCCGTACCGATCGCACGGTCGAACACGGGCTTTCGCTGTTCCTTTCCGGTGACAACCTCCGAAAGGGTGCGGCGCTCAACGCCGTGCAGATCGCAGAAGAACTACTGGCCCGCCGGGGCTGAATCTGGCATCTTTTCTGCTATGTCAACGAAGTTGACAATCTGCTATGGTGCCACGCCATGAAGAAGCGCTCACTTCCCTTGGTCCTTGCTGCATGTCTCGCCGTTGCTCTCGTGGCTTCGGGCTGTTCAAGCTCGTCCCCGAGTAATCGCAGTGCAGCCGGCGCGTCGGCAGCATCGCTGTCTGAATCTGATCTGAACGAGTTCTGCGCTCCGCCGCGCGACAGCGACGGAGACTCGGGTTTCGCCACGAAGCGCAACATCGTGACGTGTTTCGTGCTCGATAATCAGACGAAGAAGTTTTCGGCGCCGAACAAGCTCGATGCCAAGGTGCCGCTGACGGTCACGAAAGCGTTTTGCAGTTATAACCGTGCGCCCTGTGTCGATGAGACGGGGTACTACGGCGATTTGCGGACTGAGGGAACTGGCAACGTGTACGGATGGCGATCTTTGACGCCTGACCCGTTCACGGGCGTCGGTGCGATTCAGTTCATGCCCAACAAGATTTGGCAGGGAACGGACAACCGTCTGTTCGTGAACAGTTCAACTGCACCGTTCACGCTGCAGCAGACCGGTGCACAACCGGAATTTCAAAATCCTTCCTCGGGTACAAACGGCGGCAGTTGCAACACGCAGGGGTCGTTTATCGGATGCACTCTCGATCAGGGATCGTGGCAACGAGACGGGAAGGAAATGCGGCCTCGGTACACCTTCTTCACCAAGCCGATGCGCATCACCATCAACAACAACTCCGGTTCGCCGATGACATTGAGCACGCCCGCATCGCCTGGTCGCGGGTTTCTCATCGATCCGGTTGCGCAAGGAAACGTTGATTCGATCGCGACTGGCGGTCAGGCATTCATTGGCGGATATCGCTCAACAAACTCGGACGACGGACAAGAGTGGTCGGCGGACTACTGCGTTGATTACAAGCCGACTGGATCACTTGCGGCTCCAACATGCATTCCGGTCACCATCACGGTGAAGGTGGGGAAAGTCGATAACAAGTGGGTCAATCAGTCATCGTGCGTCGTGAACTCCCGCACCGCTGCGGTCACGATCAAGTGCGATACGCCCACAATGAACGATTCCGACACTGACCGCATCGTCACCATCAACGTCAAGAACTTCTAAGACAGTCTCCAATCAACTGATGCTGCGTCGCAGTGGACTCGCCGTTGTTTCGATAGCGCTCACGCTTGCGTTACTTGCCGGCGCGTGCTCTTCGACCAAGTCGTCGAATCGGAATGCCGCCGGCGGAGCGGGCGATCCAACAACGCTCGCGGCGTTGCCGGCGTCAACCGGTGGTGGTCAGTTGATTCCGGCCTATTACGGCTCGGTCATCACGCCATCAACCTGGGTTGCAACGTCGCTTTCGCCGACGCTTGTTGTTCCGGGAAAATCGGGCGCGTGGACGTTTGTTCTCGATGATTTGAGTGACGGCCAAAGTGGATTTGGACCGCGCGAATACAGAGAAACCGGAGCGACGTCGCGCATTCCGACTGATGCGGGATTGCAACAGGGCCGTGTGTACACATGGACTGCTCAAAGTCCGGGCCAAGACGCCGTGGGCGGCACGTTCCAAGTCGATGTGCAGATGACCGACGCGCAGGAGTCGGATTCGGTGGGCGGTCTTTCGGTAAGTCTTTCCTCGGGCGAATCATCGTTTGGGTGGTCGTCACATTCGATGGCGGCAATCCCCGGCAAAGTTGGATTCGGACTTTCCTTCCAAGGATCAAATCGCCCGATGCCCGGCGTTCCGAATGGTTGGCGTCTGCAGGCAGCATCATCGAGTCAGTTCCAACGTATTCAATTCAACGGCGACAAGAGCGTGAGCCTTATTGCCGACAACGGCATTGTGTCTGCCTACCGCGAAGGGGCGGCCGGTTCGTACATTCCGGTACAGCTTTCGGGCGGCACGGTGAACACCAACGGTTTGTCGCCAGTTCTTCTGCGGGATGCGTCTGGTGACTACACCGTCACCACAAAAGACACCACCTCAGTCTTCCGACCAAATGCCGATGGAACGTTTGCCGATCTCATCAGCGTGAACGCAGGCGACAAACCTGTGCTCGGTCAAACCTCAGCTGATGGTCGCATACAAACAGTTTCTGATCCGGTTTCGGGTCGCAAGATCGAGTTCATTTATGGCGGCGGCGATTGCCCTAAGCCGGTTGCGGGTTTCGTTGCTGCTCCTGCGGGCATGTTGTGTCAGGTCAAGTTTTGGGACGGTTCGACGTCTGCGATTTCTTATGTCGCGACCAAGAGCGGTGAACCAAGTATCGGCCGCCTTGTCGACTACCCGGAAGCGGGCGGAAACGGCGCCCTCGTGACTGACCTTGCGTACGACGATGTGGGTCACATCGCCGCGGTTCGTTCGCCGCTTGTCGCTAGTGCAGCTGCGTCAAACGTGATCGGTGTAGACGATACGCAGTTCTGGACGACGGCTGCATATACCGCTGAAGGAAAAGTCGCTTCACTTACCGAGGGCGCATCTGCAGCAGGTGCAACACGTTGTGTTCGTTCCTATAACTACGAGACTTCGCAATACACGACGGCAACCGATTCGTGTTTCGGTGGTGTCGTGGCAACCGTGGTGTATGACCCGACCACTTTCTTCCCGACGATTCTGACGAACTCCGCTGGCCAAGAAGCCCGTCGCGTGTGGGACTTCCCGTCTGGTCAGTTGCTGGTTGAAACTGACTTCACTGGTCTCGTTTCTACGCGGCGGTATGAAAACGGCCAGCTGGTTGAAACTCGCGGCCCCACCAAGGGTTCGATCGCTGAGTCACAAGCGTCACTGCGCGAATACGACAAGAGCTATGACGTCGCGCCCGATGGCCTTGAGATGAAAGGTCTCGATGTCACCTACTGGCCATCGACGACTGATCTCGGCGTTAACGGCGTGCAGGAGATGGGTCCCAAGGTCGATGGCATTGCCGCTCCTTCGTTGACGGTTAACTGGCCGACATCGCCTGCAGGCAACAAGGGCGAATGGGCTGCGGTGATGACGGGTGGTCTGCGCATCGATGCTGCGGGTAAGTACTCCTTCACCTCGAACAATTCGCTTGCCACGCTTCGCATCAACAACGTTCTTTGCACCAACGGCGGTTGCAACGATCTCGATCTGCAGCCTGGGTACCAATCGATTCGCATCGATGTTTCAAGTCCTCAGCCGCAAGCGTCGATGGACATTCTGTGGAGTGGCCCCGATGCCGGTTCAGGC
>CANGMY010000197.1 GCA_947455015.1 Microthrixaceae bacterium
ACCAACATCAGTTGCAACCGCGGCGACCACAGCAACGAGCAGGATGCTCACGCCTTGAACCGGAATATCGACGATAAGCGCGGCGAAACTTCCAAAGACTCCAACCCACACAACACCAATCAACGTGACACCAAGGTTGGCGGTGGGTCGGGCACGACCACTGGCGCTGCTCAGATACCAAACGATGCCAAACAGGAATGTGAGGAAGATGATCGCGGGAATCGCCGACTCACCCTTCCAGTAACTCGCAAGCGGCAACGCGGCGACGGCGGCAAGACCAAGCAACGTTGCGGGTCGGAAGCCGCTCTTTTGCATCGCAGCGAAAAACTCGAAGCCAGCAGCGACAAGAACCACTTCGATCAGAAGTAGCGCGGGTACAGGTCCGGCTTTGAACAACAGCGCCGCAAATATCGCCATGCCGATACCGACAGCAGCCGCCATTGGAACATTGCGCGACTTCGATGCGGCGGACGCAGTTTCTTCGTCCTTCGGCGTGCGCACGCGTTCGGTGCGGGCCGCAGGCGGAGGGGGCGAGTCGGAAGATGGACCAACGAGGTCGGGCGGAAGAAGGATCGCTGACAATGGATCGACTTCCTCGCGAGACGCACGAGCAGAACGACCACGGCGCGCGCCGCGTCGGCGAGGCTGCGGATCGAGTTCGACATCGTCGAAGTTGAGATAGGCCTCGTCAGAAATGCGCTCGTCGGTATCGAGAGCACCAAGACGTTCAACAACCGGTTCATCAGGTTCTGACGCGGCAAGGTCGGCGAGGAGATCGCCATGATCGGACGTGTCATGTTCGCTGCGCCAACGCGGCGTATCGGCCATCGAGGCTCGATCTTCATCGCCAGCATTGTCACCAATAACAACGGCGGGAACCTGACCAGTTGCTGGCTCGGTCCAGTGCGGCATTTCGTGTTCGCCCGTCGGCGGACCGACGTTCATGACCGGCGGCGGAGGCGGCGGAAGTTCACGCTCGGGAAGTCGAGTGGCCACGTCGGGACGGCTCGAGGCTTCAGCGATTTCATCGGCGGTGATGATCCGAACTACTTCAGGATCACCAGGTGCTCTCGGTTCGCGGGACAGATCGTCAGAAGCCATCAGTCCTCCATCAACTCGGTTTCTTTGGCACCCAACGCGTCGCCGATTTCGGCTTCGTGGCTATGGATGATTTTGTCGAGTTCCTTTTCTGCGCGTTCAAGTTCGTCTTTCGAAAGATCTCCGTCTTTCTCAAGTGCCTCAAGTTCTTGGCGAGTAGAACGACGCTGATTACGCAGTGCAATCTTTCCGTCTTCTGCCATGTTCTTGACGACCTTCACCAGTTCCTTACGCCGCTCACCGGTGAGCGGCGGGAATGAAAGTCGAATTGAGATGCCGTCGTTGCTCGGATTGAGACCGAGGTCGGATTGCTGCAATGCCTTTTCGATAGCGCCGATCGCACCTTTGTCGTAGGGCGTGATGAGCAACTGGCGCGCTTCGGGAACGTTGAAGCCTGCAATCTGTTGCAAAGGAACTTCAGAGCCGTAGTAGTCGACCGGAATCTTTTCGACGAGCGCAGGCGCAGCGCGGCCGGTGCGGATCGAGGAGAAGTCGGCACGCGTGTGCGCGACGACCTTCTTCATTTTCTCGACGGTTTCCGCAAGCAGCAGATCAGCCATCTCAGATGTCATCGGAACACTCCAGGAGAAATCGATGAGAGCGACGGGGTCTCCAGCGACCGCCTCAACGGACGAGGGTACCGACCGAACCGCCCTCAAGTAGCGAACGGACGTTGCCTTCGCCGGTGAGATCGAACATAACGATGGGCAAATTGTTGTCCATGCACAAGGTGATTGCCGTGGAATCCATGGCTCGAAGGCCCTGGTTCAGCACGTCGAGATACGTAACTTCCTCGAGCTTTGTGGCATCGGGATTGGTGCGGGGATCGTCGGTGTAAATGCCGTCAGTGCCCGAATGGGTGCCCTTGAGCAGCACACCGGCTTCGATCTCGACCGCACGCAATGCAGCGGTGGTGTCGGTGGTGAAGAACGGATTGCCCGTTCCACCAGCGAAGATCACGACTCGACCCTTTTCAAGGTGGCGAACTGCACGACGACGAATGTACGGCTCGGCAACCTGCGCCATTTGAATAGCGGACTGCACACGAGTGGGCTGGCCCAACTGTTCGAGCGTGTCTTGCAATGCAAGTGCATTGATGACCGTCGCGAGCATGCCCATGTAATCGGCTTGCGCACGATCCATGCCTGCGCCCGCACCTGCCATCCCGCGCCAGATGTTTCCGCCACCAACAACGATGGCAATCTGAACGTCGGGATGGTCAGCGCGAACGTCGACAATGTCTTTTGCGATGCGTTGCACCACATGTCCGTCGATGCCGTAACCGGCATCGCCAGCGAATGCTTCGCCCGAAACCTTCAGCAGGACCCGCGACCAGCGGGCGGTCGCGGATGCCATCAGGCCCCGATGAATACCTGAGCGAAACGGACAAGCGTTGCGCCGGCAAGCAAATCGGTGATCGATTTCTTGTCGTCTCGAACGAACTGCTGCTCGAGAAGCACCTGTTCCTTGTACCAACCGTTGATGCGTCCTTCGACGATCTTCGGCCAGGCCGCTTCAGGCTTGCCTTCCGCCTTGGTGATGTCGAGAAGAGCCTGACGCTCGCGCTCAACGTCTTCCGCCGGAACTTCGTCACGGCTGAGGTAGGCCGGCTTTGAGAACGCGATGTGAACCGCAAGATCATGAGCGATCTCTTTGGTTCCACCATTGAGTTCAACAAGAACGGCATTGACGCCACGTCCGTCCTGCAAATGCAGGTAGGAATCGAGAATGTTGTCGCCAGCGGCATCGAATCGGACGACTGTGCCGAGTTCGATGTTTTCCTTCTTGGCGATCTTGAGTGCGTCGAGTTCGTCGTTCATTTCCGAAAGTGCGTCGGCGCCCTTGGCGACAACAACTTCAGTCATGTCCTGAACAAGTGAAATGAAGTCTGCAGCCTTCGCCGAGAAATCGGTTTCGCTCTTGAGTTGCACGATGGCGCCAACTGAGCCGTCGACGACGACACAAACGGAACCCTGTGCATTCTCGCGATCGCCGAGCTTGGCAACCTTGGCCAGACCCTTTTCACGCAGCCACTGCTTGGCGGCTTCGAAGTCGCCGTCGTTTTCGGTGAGCGCCTTCTTGGCGTCCATCATTCCGGCGCCAGTGATCTGACGAAGGTTCTGGACGTCCTTGGCGGTGAATTCAGCCATTGGTTTTCAGGACTCCTGCGTGGTTTCGTTTGCGGGATCGGTCTGTGTGATTGCTTCTTCTGCAGTTGCGCGCTCTGAAGCGATACGTGCTTCGCGTGCTGCTGCAGCTTCGGCGGCCTGACGACGAGCGTCGGCCTGTGCGGCTTCGTGTGCTGCTTCTTCTTCCGGCGTGCGCTCAAGAACGGCGGGGCCTTCAGGAGCAACGGCGCCACGCTTGCGCGAAGCAATGAAGCGGCCTTCGTCGACAGCATCGGCGATCACGCGAGCCATGAGGTTCGCGGAACGGATGGCGTCGTCATTGCCGGGGATCACGTAGGTGATGATGTCGGGATCGCAGTTGGTATCAACCACAGCGACGATTGGGAGACCGAGCTTGTTGGCTTCGGTAACTGCGATGTCTTCCTTCTTGGTGTCGAGCACGAAGATGGCGCTGGGAAGGCGTTCCATGTTGCGGATACCGCCGAGGTTGC
>CANGMY010000198.1 GCA_947455015.1 Microthrixaceae bacterium
GCCTTCGCAGCTCACCATTGCAACGACCGATGCGTGGGCATCGCTTCCCGCCGTGCTCACTACGCAGGTTGGCTTCGTCGCCGCCCCTGCTCAGTACAAGGCCGAAGGCGCTGCTGCCTCTCGCCAGCCCATTGGTTCTGGCCCGTTCATTCAGAAGGAATGGGTTCCGGACAACCATTGGACCGGTACCAAGAACGCCAACTACTGGCGTTCCGATGACAAGGGCAACAAGCTCCCGTATCTCGATTCGGTGGAGTTCCGTCCGATCGTCGATCCCCAGAACCGAGTCAACGCACTCCTTTCGGGCGACGTTCAGATGATTCACACCACCGACTGGCCGGCGATCAACCGTCTGCAGTCCGAGGCGGCGTCAGGCAACGTTCAGTTCGTTGCTGACAACACCGAAACCGAAGAGTCCTTCCTCATGTTCAACACCCAGAAGGCTCCGGTTGACGACGTGCGTGTGCGCCAGGCGCTCACCCTTTGCACCGACCCCGCAGCAATCAATGTCGTGAACGAAACTCCGGCAGCTCGTGCGGCCGATAGTCAGTTCACCAAGGATTCGCCGTGGTACTCCGACAGTGGCTTCACCACGAACGATGTGGCGAAGGGCAAGGCACTTATCGATCAGGTGAAGGCCGAAAAGGGCCCAATCGTGATCAGCCTTGGCACCACACCGGTTCCGGCCAACACCAACACCACTGCACTGGTCAAGCAGCAGTGGGAAGCCTGTGGCGTCACCGTGAACACCACGACCTCGGAACAGAGCAAGTTTGTTTCCGATGCCGTGACCGGTAACTACACGGTCAACCTGTGGCGTCAGTTCGCAGCTTCTGATCCCGATGGCGACTACGTCTGGTGGACACCGAAGAATGCGACTGGTCCGCTTACGCTGAATATCGCTCGTCTTGCCGATCCGCAGATTGGTGCGGCACTCGACAAGGCTCGTGCATCGAATGATCCTGCAGTGCGTAAGCAGGCCTACGCCGATCTGCAGAAGCGTCAGACCGAATTGGCTCCGTACATTTGGCTTGCGCACACACAGTGGGCGATCGGTGCGGCCAAGAACGTTCGTAACATCACGAACCAGACCCTTCCCGATGGACAGGCAGCACTGCCGTTCCAGCGTGGCGAGGTTCGTCTTGTTCAGACCTGGGTCGAATAAGACACTCAGATCTGATCCCGTTGTTGAAAGGGCCCGGTGCTTTGGCACCGGGCCCTTTCGCGTTTCGAAGATCGCCAACACGAAGTCGTCGCTGCGGGTTACTCTGCGCGTACGGGGGTGGTCGCCATGAGTGGAGACTCAATGTTGCGTCGGGTTGTTTCGGTAGCGGCAGTTGCAGTTGGTCTGTCGCTGTTCGCAGTGAGCTGCGGAAGTTCGGGTTCGGGCAGTGGTGCCAACTCAGGAACCGCCAGCCCCGACGTCACGGTGAAAGCCGCGGGAGCGCCCACTGAAGGTGGGGCTGTGAAGTTTGCGGTCGAGGGGGAATCGGACGGCTTCAACCCGACGACAAATCGTTGGGCAATTTCAGGTCATATGGTCGGCTCAGCTGTCTTTGATCCGCTTTCCGCCTACGACGAAAACGGAATAGCGCAGCCGTACCTTGCGAAGGCATTTACGCCAAGCGCTGACTTCAAGTCGTGGACGATTGAGTTGCGCCCGAATGTGAACTTCTCCGACGGCACACCAGTCGATGCTGCTGCGGTTGCGAAAAGTCTCAACGCAATGCGCAAAGACCCGCTTGTTGGAATTGCGCTGTCAAATGTCGCGTCGGTGACGGCTGCAGGTTCGTTGAGTGTCGCCGTTGCCATGATCGACCCTGATGCCTCGTTGGCGGCGGAGCTGACGACTCAGGTTGGCTACGTCGTTGCTCCTGCTCAGCTTGATGCAGCACCGCCGGCAAACACTCGCTCGCCGATTGGTTCTGGTCCGTTCATTCAAAAAGAATGGGTCCCGGACAATCATTGGTCCGGAGTGAAGAACCCGAATTACTGGCGTTCCGATGCAAAGGGAAACAAGCTTCCGTATCTCGATTCGCTTGAGTTCCGCCCAATTACCGATCCGCAAAATCGCGTGAACGCGTTACTCGCAGGGGACGTGAACATGATTCACACCACCGACTTCCCGGCGATGGCCAAGCTTTCAAGCGAGGCGCAGTCCGGAGTCGTCCAAGTTGTCTTCGACCATACGCAAACCGAAGAAAGTTTCATCATGTTCAACACGGCGAAGGCCCCAGTTGACGATGTTCGGGTTCGCGAAGGGCTGAAACTCTGCACTGACCCTGCCGCGATTCGTATCGTGAGTGAAACGCCGGATGATCGGGCTGCTGACAGTCAATTCACGAAGGATTCGCCTTGGTATTTCGATACAGGTTTCAAGACGAATGATCCGGCGGCTGGGAAAGCGTTGATTGAAAAGGTCGAGTCCGAAAAGGGGCCGATATCGCTAAGTCTCACGACAACGCCTGTTCCAGCGAACGTGAATGTCACCGCTCTCATCAAGCAGCAGTGGGAAGCATGTGGCGTGAGCGTGACCACGACAACCACCGAACAGAGCAAGTTCATTCTCGATATGGCCACGGGCAACTATCAGGCGGATCTGACTCGTCAGTTCAGCGGCACCGATCCCGCCGTCGACTACGTGTGGTGGACGGGCAAGAACGCGACTGGCCCTCTCGCATTGAACTTCGCTCGACTTAACGATCCAGAACTCAACGCGGCGCTCGACAAGGGTCGTGCTTCGCCTGATGTCGCAGTTCGTAAAGAGGCCTATGCCACTGTGCAGAAACGGCAGACCGCCTTGGTTCCCTACGTCTGGCTTGCCCACACGCAATGGGCGCTCGGTGCGGCCAAGAACATCCGCAACTTCACCTCGATGACGCTTCCTAGCGGGGCAAAGGCGCAACCCTTCCAGGGCGGCACCGTGAAACTCACCGAAACCTGGATCGAGAAGTAATCCCGAACTGAACGAGCCATCGCCGCTACGTTCGGCGGCATGGCTGGTTCGGTTCGACAACTTCGTGCGGGGCTGCGGAACAGTTCTCCAACGCTCGCGAACGAAAAAGAACTGTGGGCCGAGGGGCACTCAATTGTTGTTGGGCTCGATGAAGTTGGTCGCGGTGCATGGGCTGGCCCCTTGGTGATTGGCGCTGCAGTCGTTCCGAAAGATCGGCGCGTTTACAAGCTGCGTGATTCAAAGATGCTCACCGAGGCTGAACGTGAGTCAATGTTTGATCGCGTCGCAGAGTGGTGCGATGCGTGGTCGCTTGGCATCGTGACGCACCAGGAATGTGACGACCTTGGAATGTCGGCCGCTCTTCGGCTCGCAGCGAGTCGAGCGATCGCGTCTCTCGGCGTTGTTCCCGACCGAGTGTTGCTCGATGGTTCTCACGACTTTGTCGGCGGTGGCATCACCAAAACAATCGTGAAGGGCGACGCAACGTGCGTGTCGATCGCTGCGGCGTCGATCTTGGCGAAGGTGAGTCGTGATCGCATGATGCGTGCGGAAGCCGAGAACTTTCCGCCCTATGACTTCCATCGCAACAAGGGCTATCCGTGCCCACGCCACCGCATGGCGTTGTCGGCGTTCGGTCCGACCACGATCCACCGGCGTTCGTGGTCGTATATGGATGATTTGCCGTGGTCGGGCATTCATCGTTCTGACCCCGCATCGACACAAGCGAGTTTGTTTAACGCCGGGTAATCGGGTGCACA
>CANGMY010000199.1 GCA_947455015.1 Microthrixaceae bacterium
GGCGGCGCCGAACGCGGCGAACTCATTCTTCCAATTGATCAAAGCGCAGTTGAGGAAGAGCAGCGCGAGATGGTGTCAGAGCCAGCGAAGGTGATGCGCGTTGGTTCAATGATCAAGCAGTTGCTCGATGAAGTCCGTCAGACCGAACTCGATGAACCGTCTCGAGTCCGACTGCGCGCGATTTACGACACGTCAATCGAAGAACTTGGTTCGGCATTGTCACCAGATCTTCGTGACGAACTGAAGCGGCTGGCGTTTCCGTTCGCCGAGGACGGAACGCCGACCGATATCGAATTGCGAGTGGCCCAAGCGCAGCTCGTTGGCTGGCTCGAAGGTCTTTTCCACGGCATTCAGGCCACGCTGTTTGCTCAGCAAATGGCGGCCCGTCAGCAACTTGAGAACATGCGGGGTGAATTGCCACCCGGGGCCGGTCGCCCAGGTCCGGGAATGCCCGAACCCGAGGACCGCCCCGGTACGTACCTCTAAGCCTTCAGAGTTGCTTCAGCGGCCAGAACTCAGCGTGGCCTTGACCTTGCTCAGCTGGTAGCCGGAGAACAGGAAGAGCAGGCCAAGCAGTGCCAGGCCGATGCCGATCACGACACCAAGAACGTTCTTGGTTGCGTTTGGCCACACCATGATCACGATGCCGATACCGATCGTGACAATGCCTTCAAGCAGAAGTGCGCCACGGCCACCTTCTTTGCCGACCATGAATGAGACGACAACTGCGATGAGGCCGGTGATCACGAAATCGAGACCGACGAGCCAAACGATGACGTTGACGGTTGCTCCGGTCCAGAAAATAAGGGCGAGACCGAAACCAAAGTTGATGAGGCCGCGAATCAGCAGAAGGCCCCAATAGGTTCCTCGGCGATGGGTGGTGACTGCCTCGGCGGCCTGGCCGAAGCCGGAGACGACGAAGAGAAAGCCCAAGATGATCGCGATGATTTGAAGCTCGCGGTCGGGGCGAAACAGCAGGACAAGGCCAGCAACGAGGCTGATGAAGCCAATCGAATAGGCGGTGATTCGGGATCCTCGTAGGAGGTCCATGGTGGAGCGGTCTTCGGCAGCAGCAGTCATAGCGACCTCCGGTTGGAGTAGTGGATGAAAGGTTCACGAAAGGCTAGGACCGGCCTCCGGCAGGCTCAGGGATCCCCGGAGCAGGACCGGGGGACTGACGCTACGATCGCCGGGCATCACATGGGTGTAATTCGCCCAGTTGCGGACTCTTTCGATCGACAACGACACGGAGCCTTGAGACGTGCCCGATTCCTTTACCCATCTGCATTTGCACACCGAGTTCTCGATGCTCGATGGTGCTGCGCGAGTGGGCGAAGTGGTGGCAGCGGCGGCCGCCGACGGTCAACCAGCGGTTGGCATTACCGACCACGGCAACATGTACGGCGTCCTCGATTTCTACAAGGCGGCCAAAGACGTCGGTGTGAAGCCGATCATCGGCTCCGAGCTCTATCAGGCCTACGACAGTCGCACCGAGCGCCCCACTCGTCGAGGCCGCATGGACGATTCCGGTGGCGAGGCCGAAGGTGGACGCAAGGCGTACTACCACCTCACTGCGTTGGCCGAGAACGCCACGGGCTACAAGAACCTCATTCAACTCTCCAGTCGTGCGTTCCTCGAGGGTTATTACATGAAGCCCAAGGTCGACTGGGAACTTCTCGAAGAACATCACGATGGCCTGATCGTTACGAGCGGTTGTTTGGGCGGGCAGGTGTTGCAGGCGCTCATGAATGGCGACGAACGCGGCGCGCTCGAAAAGGCCGCACGTCTTCAGGACATTTTTGGGCGCGACAACTTCTTCGTCGAGATCCAAGATCACGGCATCCCCGAGCAAAAGACCACCAATCCTCAACTGCTCGATATTGCGCGCGCGATCAAAGCGCCGTTAGTCGCAACTAACGACAGTCACTACGTGCATCAGCACGATGCTGTCTCGCACGACGCGTTGTTGTGCGTGCAAACCGGTTCGCTCATGAGCGATCCCGATCGTTTCAAGTTTCACGGCGACCAGCACTACCTCAAGACCGCAGCTGAAATGCGTTGGCTGTTCGACGAAGTTCCAGAAGCGTGCGACAACACGCTTTGGATCGCCGAACGATGCGATGTCGAAATCGAGTTCGGAAATCCGCAACTTCCCAACTTCCCATTGCCTGAAGGTTTCGAAAGCGACGCCGAGTACCTACGTTTCCTCACTTTTGAAGGAGCGAAGGAACGCTGGGGTCAGCAACTTCCAGACCACATCGTCGAACGTTTGGTCTACGAACTTCAGGTCATCGCCGACATGGGGTTCTCTTCGTACTTCCTGATTGTCTGGGACCTCATCAAGCACGCACGTGACAACAACATTCGTGTTGGTCCGGGCCGTGGTTCTGCTGCTGGTTGTGCGGTGGCCTACACCTTGCGCATTACCGATCTCGATCCCATCGAATACGACTTGCTCTTCGAGCGATTCCTGAATCCGAGTCGTGTCTCGATGCCCGATATCGATATGGACTTCGACTCTCGCTACCGAGACGAAATGATTCGCTACGCAGCAGAGAAATACGGCCGCGATCACGTTGCGCAGATCGTTACATTCTCCACGATCAAAGCGCGAGCTGCTGTGCGCGACGCAGCGCGTGTGCTTGGGTACCCCTACGCGGTGGGCGACAAGGTTGCCAAACTCATGCCGCCATTGGTGATGGGCCGCGATACGCCGCTGCACGCATGTTTCGAAGAAACACCAAAGTTCGCCGATGGTTTCAAGATGGCGGCCGACCTCCGTGAGGTTTACGCCAACGACAACGACGCGCGTCAGGTCATCGACGTTGCGCGCGGTCTTGAAGGGCTACGTCGCCAGGACGGCATTCACGCCGCAGCCGTGGTGATTACCAAAGAGCCGCTCACCGAGTATCTCCCCATTCAGCGCAAGCCAGAAGCAGGTTCCGATCCTGAGCTCGCTCCGGTTGTAACGCAATACGAAATGCATGGCGTCGAAGAACTCGGTCTGCTCAAGATGGACTTTCTTGGTCTGCGCAACCTCGATGTCATCACTGACACGCTTGCCATGCTCAAGATCACCCAAGGCATCGACGTCGATATCGACACCGTTCCGCTTGATGACGATCTCACGCTGCAGTTGTTGCGCGACGGCGATTCCATTGGTGTGTTCCAGCTTGAAGGTGGGCCAATGCGTGCGCTGATGCGCTCGCTGGCTCCCACATCATTCGAAGACGTCGCCGCTCTTGTGGCGTTGTACCGCCCAGGCCCCATGGCCGCCAACATGCACAACGATTACGCCGATCGCAAGAACGGCCGTAAACCAATCGATTACTTGCACGACGATCTTGCCGAACTTCTTGGCGACACTTACGGGCTCATGATCTACCAAGAGTCCGTGATGCGAGTCGCGCAGAAGTTCGCTGGGTATTCGCTGGCCGATGCCGACAACCTGCGCAAAGCATGCGGCAAGAAAGTTCGCGAACTCATTCAGAAAGAACGCGAAAAGTTTGTCGATGGTTGCGATACGGCGGGATACGGGCGTGAAATCGGTTCCGCCTTGTTCGACGTCATCGAACCGTTCGCCGACTACGCGTTTAACAAGAGCCACAGCTACGGCTACGGACTCATCGCGTACCAAACGGCGTACCTCAAAGCGCACTACCCGGTTGAATACATCGCCGCGCTTCTCACCAGCGTTAAGACCAA
>CANGMY010000200.1 GCA_947455015.1 Microthrixaceae bacterium
CACAGCAACGAGAGAAAAGAGCGCGCCGAGTACGAGGACCTTGTCGGCCAACGGGTCGAGAAATGCTCCGCTGCGGGTCGTGCCATGACGCCGAGCGATCCAGCCATCGACTCCGTCGGTGAGGGCGAGAGCAGTCCACAACGTCCAGACCAACCAGCCGCTTGGCTTGTGGCTGATCATGGCAAACAAAAGTGGCGACACCAGGATGCGCAGCATCGTGACGTAGTTCGCTGGCGTTGCGATCGCCGAAGGTCCGTAGGACGGATCGCTCATCAGTCGGCCTCTTCGACGGGGCCTGCACCGGCGGAGATGAGGTCGGGGCCAAGGGCGTCGACAATGGTCACGGTCGCAAAACTTCCCTGTTCGAGTTCGGGGGCAACCATCACGACGCCATCGATTTCAGGGGCTTCACGCCAGGTTCGGCCGATTCCGGGACTATCCACGAGGACTTCGACCACAGAGCCGATCATTTCGTCACGTTTTGCCGCGGTAATCCGGTCCTGCAGTTCGGTGAGTTCGGCGAGACGCTCTGCGACGAGTTCTTCGGGCACCTGATCTTCGAGCCCCGCAGCGTGAGTTCCGTCTTCACGGGAGAACGGGAAGAACCCGCACCAGTCGAGCCGAACTGATTCCACGAACTCAAGAAGTTGATCGTGATCCTCTTCGGTTTCGCCGGGATACCCAACGATGAAGTTCGATCGAAATGCTGCGTCTGGTTTGCGTTCACGGATCGCTTCAATGCGCGTGGCAAACCTGTCGCCATCGCCCCATCGTTTCATTCCTCGCAACAATGAACGAGACACGTGTTGTAACGAGAGATCGAAATATGGGACGCCACTGCCACAGATCGCGTCGATAAGTTCGTCAGTGAGATCCGACGGGTAGAGATACAGCAATCGAACGCGATCAACACGGTTGGCGACTGCGTTCATGAGCGGAACAATTGACCGTTCGCCAACTCCCTGATCGCGTCCGAATGCCGCGAGGTCTTGTGCAACGAGAACAATCTCGCGAGCCTCAAGCGCGTCAACCTCAGCGAGGATGTCATCGACAGAACGCGAACGTTGCTTTCCGCGAAATGTCGGAATCGCGCAAAACCCACATGCACGATCGCACCCTTCGGCGACTTTCACGTAGGCCCAAGGTGAACTGGACTTCGGTCGCGGAAGATTCAGAAGATCGAACGGCGAGGTTTTTGAACCGCGAGTTGAGCCAAGCGTGACGGGAACACCAAACCCTGCGACCGAATCGATTTCGGGTAGGGCTTCAGCGAGTTCGTCGCCGTAACGCTCGGCCATACAGCCGGTGACAACGAGGCGAGCACCAGGAGCGCGTACAGAATCGAGTCCGAGAATTGTGTCGATGGATTCTTGGCGAGCTTGCTCGACAAACGCGCACGTGTTGACCACGACAACGTCGGCCAACTCAGGGGAATCGGCCGGCACCAAACCGTCGGCCAGCATCGTTCCGACCAATTTGTCGGAGTCGACCTCGTTCTTGGGACAGCCGAGTGTCTCGATCCAGAAACTCTCGGTCATCTGTTCATCGTAGGCGTCAGTCCGCGCCGTCGAGTTCTTCGGGAGTCATCAGAACGGTACGGGCCTTCGAACCCTCGGAAGGGCCGACGATTCCGCGCTGTTCGAGCAGATCCATGAGACGACCGGCTCGAGCAAAACCCACGCGGAGTTTGCGCTGCAGCATCGACGTTGAACCAAGCTGCGAGCGAACGACAAGTTCCATGGCCTGTGACAACAAATCGTCATCGTCGTCATCGCCACCAGCCATTCCGCCAGCACTGCTGCCGGTGGAAGACTCTTCGCTCCCCTGCACGGTGTCGTCGTAGGAGATTTCAGGCGATTGCTGACGCCATGCGGCCACGACCGCCCGCACCTCGTCTTCGGTGACCCATGCGCCTTGGATGCGCTGGGCGATGCTCGACGAGGGGCCCAGCAACAACATGTCGCCTCGGCCAAGAAGTTTCTCGGCGCCACCCTGATCAAGGATGACTCGAGAATCGGCGAGGCTCGACACTGCAAAGGCGAGTCGTGCGGGAACGTTGGCCTTGATCACGCCGGTGATGACGTTGACCGAAGGACGCTGCGTTGCGATGACCAAGTGGATGCCGACGGCGCGAGCCATCTGCGCGATTCGACAGATCGACTCTTCAACATCGCGCGCCGCAACCATCATGAGGTCGTTGAGCTCGTCGACCACAACAAGGATGTACGGAAGGCGGTTGTATTCGATACCCATCTCGGGCTGGTCGATAACCTCGCCGCGGTCGTAGGCCGCGTTGTAACCATCGATGTCGCGGAATCCGCAATCGGAAAGAAGGTCATAACGACGCTCCATTTCCTTGACGGTCCAGGACAACGCGTTGGCGGCCTTCTTCGGATTCGTCACAACCTGCGTGAGCAAATGGGGAAGGCGGTTGTACTGACCAAGTTCCACGCGCTTCGGGTCGATAAGAATGAGTCGAACCTGATCGGGCGTCGAGCGCATGAGGATCGACGTGAGCAACGAGTTGATGCACGACGACTTACCGGCACCAGTAGCACCAGCGATGAGGATGTGAGGCATCTTCGAAAGATCTGCCAATACAGAGCGCCCATTGATGTCGCGACCAATCGCAACTTCGAGGGGATTCTTCGCGGCTTTCGCTTCAGGTGACGCAAGGATGTCGCCGACCGCAACGAGTTGGCGGCTGTCATTCGGCACTTCAACGCCAATGGCCTGCTTGCCCGGGATAGGCGCAAGGATGCGCACGTCCGGCGACGCCATTGCGTACGCGATGTCTTTATGAAGACTCGTGACTTTCGCGACTTTCACGCCAGGAAGTAGTTCAAGTTCATAACGCGTGACAGTCGGGCCGACCACCATGCCCACAAGCTTTGTCTGTACGCCGTGTTCGGCAAGCGCGTGCTCAAGCAAACGGCCGCGATCCTCGACCATCTTTTTGTCGACCTGTTGCGCAACAGAACGGTCGAGCATCTTAAGTGAAGGCAACTTCCAATTGACCTTGCGTTCCTTCGGAAGCGGCATTGTGAGTTGTTCGGTCTTCGCCGGAGGAACATCGCCGGTGGGAACGTGAATATCGAGCTCATCGACAACTGGTTCGTCGTCAGAACCGGCAACGAACAACAGTGACTCGTCGTCAAACGAATCGGCAGGTTCGCCATCGGGGTCGATGAGTTCGGTGAGCATTGGCTCGGCATCGTCGTCCCAGCCGTCATCGGCAGTTGACGTGCCGTCGTAAAGGATCGGCACGATGATGTCTTCGGCATCGACGCCATCTTCGCCTTCGGTCTTCAGCTCGAAGAGCGAACCCATTCCACGCTTCATCGCACCCTGAACCGGCTTGACGCCATCAGCCGTCTTGCGAGCAGCCGTGCGCACTGAAACACCGGTTGCGATCACAAGACCAACCACGATCAATGCGACGAAGACCAGAGCGGCGCCCCACACTGCGAGCGCCTTTTCGAGAGGCGTGCCGACAATCGCTCCGACATAGCCACCTGCGGCAATGAAGTCGTCGAGCGGCGCACCGAATTCGGGTCGACCCTTTGTGAGCTGCAATAACCCAGCGATCGCAATAAACATCAACGCGACGCCGACGCCGAGACGACCGGCAGAAAAACGCGGCGCACCTTGGTCGTCGCGCGGACCACGAAGCAACAACGCGCCGCCCACAATGAG
>CANGMY010000201.1 GCA_947455015.1 Microthrixaceae bacterium
CTTGCAGCACATCGTCGGTCGTGACAGTCAGTTCTTCGTTCATGTGATGTCCCCCGGTGTTGGCCATTCGCTGGGCCAGTTGTCATTGACGGTAAGCGACCACTGCGGATCGCGTCGCTCAAGAAAGGCCATGACACCTTCACGGGCATCGGCTTCGCCCATGAGGTGGTGATGAAGATCGGTTTCGGCTCGATCTACTTCGTCTGGCGTCATTGAGAATGTTCCCCACAGCAGGCGCTTACTGACCGCAACAGAAAGCGGTGCGGTGTTGACAGCCATGTCGTGGGCAACTTCAAGTGCGTGGGGCAGGACGTCGTCGTTCGGAAGCACTCGCGATGCGACACCAAGGTCGCGTGCTTCAGCACCGGTGAACGTTCGGCCGGTCAAGAGAATGTCTGCCGCATTTGCGAGGCCAACAAGACGGGGAAGTGTCCAGTGGCTCATGGCATCGGGCATTACGCCGCGACGAACCTGAACGATTCCGTACTTCGCATCCTGGGCCATGAAGCGCAGGTCGCAATGCAAGGTCAGTGTGAAGCCAACTCCGATCGCGTGGCCATTCACAGCTGCAATTACGGGCTTGCGAATTCGCCAGGCCGGTGGATTGACCGGATTCGCGCTAAAGGCGGGTGCATCAGAACGTTCAAAAACATCGGAGCCGTTCGAGAAATCTGCACCAGCGCAGAACGCGGGAGGTGTACCAGTGAGTACGACAACTCGCACCGCATCGTCGGTGTCTGCCATTCGATAGATGTCACCAAGCGCACGACCCATCGCACCACTAAACGCGTTACGCGTGTCGGGACGATTCAGCGTGGCGACCAAGACACCGTCGTCGTGAAGTTCTGCCAACAGATCCGTTGTGCCGGTGTCGATCGTGCGAGTCATCACGCTTCTCCCGAGGCGACCTTGATCTCACGAATGGTTTCAGCGATGCATTCGTCAGTGATCGGATATCCGGGGAAGTACAGACAAACACGATTCGCTTCGTGTCCGAAACGACGAACGATTTCTGCGGCAACTTCTTTCGGAGTTCCCACGACAGCGATCGTTCGAAGCACGTCTTCATCAATCTTCTTGGCCATACCGGCCCAGTCGCCCTGCTTCGAAAGCGCATTGAGTTCAGGCTGCAGTTCACCCCAACCTTCAACGTCAAGCACCGGCTTGTAGGAAGGCGTTGAGCCGTAAAAACCAAGCAGTGTCTTCACGCCGTTTGCTGCTGCAGCGATTTCCTCATCGGTCTGGCCAACTGCACAGATCACTTCGAGAATGATTTCGAAGTCCTTGCGATCGCGCCCTGATTTGGCGAAGCCACGTTCAAGCGCTGGCATGGTTCGTTCCGCAAAGTGACGCTCAGAGTTGAACGGCATCACCAAAATGCCGTCGGCAACCTCGGCGGACATTTCACACATCTTTGGACCGAGCGCTCCGACAAGTACCGGTGCCTTTCCGAACGGATTCGGACCTGGATTGAAATTCGGGGTCATGAGCGTGTGCGTGGTCCACTGACCCTTGAAATCAAACGGACCTTCACCAGCAAAGTGAGCAAGGATCGCCTTCGTTGCGCTCACCCATTCGCGCATCTGCGCAACCGGCTTTTCCCACACCGATCCGTATCGCTTCTGAATATGTGGACGGATCTGCGAGGCAAGGCCTAGACGAAACTTGCCGCCGGTGAGTAGTTGGAGATCATTCGCTGCGTAAGCGAGATGTAGCGGGCTTCGGGGAAACGCCATGGCCGCATTCGTCATCAGGTCGATCTGACACGAGGTGCTGGCCAGCACGAGTGGGAAGAAGGCGTCATGGGCGTTCTCGAAGCTGAAAAGGCCATCGGCCCCAAGGGCTTGGAGTTCAGCGGCCCGGGGCACCGCATCGAGCGGTCCGGACATTGCGAGCGAGATATCGACCTTCATTGTTCCTCCATGTCGTCACGACGACGGCGCTGTTGTTCTAGTCCGATCTTCACCCCACCCCGTCTTCAGATCGGCGTGTTCAGACTTGGGAAAGATTTTCTACTTTCAAATAATCCTTGTGCTAATAATCAAAACGTTTGCTAGGCCGCGTTCTCCCCTAGCCTGAGGTCATGGCCAAGAAGAGTTCAGGATCAGCAAGTTCTCCCCCAGACCGGCCAAAAGTGTCGCGGGCACAGAAGACCCGCGAGGTTCAAGAGACCATCACCGCATCTGCGCTCGAACTCCTTGCGACAAACGGCGTCGACGGTCTTGCACTCACCAAGATCGCAGCGCACGCGGGCATGTCGAATGGCCCGCTCTACGGCCGATACGACTCTGCAGAAGACGTCGCGCTTGAACTCTGGGAAGAGAAACTTGGCGATCATTACAAACAGCTGATCCTGGAATTCGACTCGTTTGCGTCTTCGAAAGATCTCGAACCGTCGCAGTGGTTGCTCGAAGAACTCGAAGCCCCGTCTGCGCTCACCGCAGCAGCAGTCGAGATTGTCGCCGTCGCACGACGCTTTCCTCTTCTTGTCGACTCTGTTCGCGACGAGGTGGAATCCCTCTTTCAGCACATCTGCGCTGCGCACCCCGACATTCCACCAGCGGTTTGCTCACTTCGGTTGACAGTTCCAACTGGATGTGTCCTCACCAGCCGCTCAGTCCCCAAGACTCGTCCACCGTGGAAGGAAATTCTTCTGCGGTTCCGACAAAGCGCGCTTGACCCGAAGAACTTGAATCAGCAGGGCCTCACCGCCACACCAGTTTCGTTTTCAATGCCCGCTCCCGACACCGGCGACGTTGGCCTCGATGAATTCGTTTCCGCCGTGATGGAAGTTGTGGCTCGTGTCGGCTTCGAAAAAACCACCGCACACCGAGTTGCTCGCGCTGCTGGTCATTCATTCAGTTCCGCGTACACACATGTCGGCACCAAAGATGAGCTCATGCATATGGCGATTGGTCAGATGATGGCGCAAATCTGGCAGACGGGAACAGCATCCTTCCTCGATCTCGACCCAGACGGCTATAAGACTGCGATCGTTGCCTTACAGCTTGGGCTACTTGCTGAATCGAACCGACCGATTCGGCAACTTCGCACCGAAACCACCATCGCAATGCGTCATCACCCAGATCTCGCCGCCGCCGGACGCAAACGCACAGCGGCTTCGCTCGCAATTGTTCTTGATGCTGTCGAGAAGGCCGATCCCGCCGCCACCGAAGACGCCGCCGCATTTTGGTATCTCACCGCGGCCAATGGCATCGGCACCGTTTCTCTCAGCTTGCTCACAGACGCGTTCCGCAACATTGACTGGACTCCGCTTGCAGCCCTCGCCTACGAGATGGCCTATGCCACAACCATCAAGCCCTTGAGCAAACTCACCAAAGCCTGAAAACTTCAGGACTCAAGAAACCCAACAACCTGACGCCACGCGTCGGCGGCGGCGTCAGCACGATGAGCTGGACGTGATGCGTCATGCACGAAGCCGTGCTCGGCACCCTCATAGGAAACGACAACGACACCGAGCGCTTCGGCCTCAGCAACATCTTGCGGAGGCGTGAAGTGATCGGCAGTACCGATGATGGCGAGTGTCGGACAACGATCGGGCGAAGCCAACGCGTCAATCGGTTGTTGTAAGCGGCCACCTGCCCAGCTTTCGGGAAGCCGGATCATTCCGTAGAACCCCGCCGCACGTTCGAAACGACCTGAAGCTGCGGCTTTGAACGCCAACATCCCGCC
>CANGMY010000202.1 GCA_947455015.1 Microthrixaceae bacterium
AAGCGGCAGCAGCCTCAGCACGCCGGCGACGATGATGAAAGCCTGCAAACCAAGCAGCAACGTAAAGCCCGTTGCTAACAGTTTGTCGAAAACCTGATCAGTCGCTGCTGCAATGCGCAGACCAGACCCAATCACCAAGAGATAAGCGATGATGATCAGCGCGCCGCCGACAAGCCCGAGTTCCTCGGCGATGACAGCAAAGATGAAGTCGTTTTCCGCTGCAGGAATGCGAGTGTCTCCGCCGCGACCAAGGCCAGTGCCGGTGAGGCCTCCGAAGGCCATGGCGAACATGCCTTGAATGATTTGGTAACCGTTACCACTAGGGGTCTTCCATGGATCAAGCCAAATGTCGACGCGCACCTTCACGTGGTCAAGCGTTCGCCAGGCAAAGAACGCACCGGAGGCAAAGAGTCCGCCACCAATAACAAGGAATGATGTGCGCTGTGTCGCGACCCAAATCATCACAAGGAACAGCGCGAAGAACAGAAGCGATGAACCAAGGTCCTTTTGGTAGAACATCACGAGCAACGTGATGCCCCATGCAATGAGCACTGGCCCTAAGTACTTCGGATGCGGAAGTCGCAGCGGCCCAATTTTCCATTGGCTCGTAGCGATGAGTTCTCGTTGATCGGCCAAGTACGCGGCAAAGAAAATAGCGAGCGCCACCTTTGCGACTTCACCGGGCTGAAAACTGATCGGCCCCAACTTCACCCAAATTGTGCTGCCACTGCCGGCGTCGTAACCGAGTCCAGGCACAAGCGGGAGAAGGAGAAGCCCAAGACCTACGACGGCAAAGGTGTAGCGGTATCGCTCGAGATCTCGCGGTCGCTTCACCCACCAGAGTGTGAGAACGAACGCCACGATTCCGATTGCCGTCCAGGTTGCCTGTGCGGCCGCGAGCTTCTCGTTCAGCCCGGCAATGACCACGTATCCGAGGCCATTTAACAGGGTCACCGTTGGCAAAAGAATCGGATCGGCACCCGGAGCAAGTTTTCGAACGGCGAAATGTGCGCCCATAAAGAGTGCAATCACCGCCATCAAGAACGGAATGATGTTCGCGGGAATGCGTGATTCGGAGCCAAGACTCGCAAGGACGTAGGCCGCGCACACGATGACGACCGTCATCAGCATGAGTCCCAATTCGGTGTTGCGACGACGCGTCACAACGTCACTTCGCGATCGTTGTCGTAGTGCTCGACGACGGAGCGGTTGTCGTTGTAGTCGTTTTTGCGTTTTGTTCGATCAAGTTGTCGATGTACGAACGAGCCGAATCGAGCGACGGTTGCTCCACGCCATTTTTCAGATCGACAATTGCAGCTTGCGGAACATTGGCGAAGAGAAGTTCAGAGTCTTCAGCGAGTGATGGCTGGATCCACAAGACGCCACCGGGTTTGCCATGAAAGATGGCGACGTTGTTGCCATCGACACCGACGTACCAAGTCTTCGTACCTGTCCACCAAATAAACGCGAAGCCCGCGAGGATCACGAAAACGAACGCAGCAACGAACACACCGACTCGCCATGTAAACGAGCCACGAATCGCGCCCGGGACTTTCGGAGCCTTGGGTTCGGCCGATGACGCATCGGCCACAGTGAGGTCGCCGCCGGTGTGTGAATTGCGAACACGATTCGCAGGATCAGCATTCGGATCGCGACCGGCGTCGTCAACCACATCAACGATCACGCACGTGATGTTGTCGCGGCCACCGCCCTCGTTGGCAAGACGAATCAGTTCACGACAGGCCTCGTTGGGATCAGCGAGACGTCGCAGAGTGGAAGCGATACGACTCTCGTCAACCTCGTTAAACAATCCATCGCTACAGATCAAGTAACGGTCACCAATAACCGGCAGGATCTCCCAGGAATCAACCAGCACCGTTCCGTCGATGCCAAGTGCACGGGTGAGAATGTTGCGCTGCGGATGCACTGCTGCCTCGGCGGCAGTCAGGCGACCTTGACGCTCCATCGTGGCAACGAGGCTGTGGTCTTCGGTGATTTGCGCGAGTTCTCCGTCGGACAGCAGATAGAGGCGCGAATCGCCAACGTTTACAACGCCAATTGCATCGCGGCCAGCGGCCTCGACGAGGGCCATCGCGACAAGGGTCGTACCCATCCCTGCGAGTTCAGGATCGGCAGTCGATCGCGACACCAAAGTGTGATTCGCGTTTTCAACGGCCCGCACCAACACATCGGTGCCGGCAGCGGTGAATTCCGAATGGAGCGTTTCAAGCGCAAGGTGGCTGGCCACTTCGCCGGCCTGATGACCACCCATGCCGTCGGCAACGGCAAAGAGCCCGTCGACAACAAGGTAGGAGTCTTCGTTCGCTTGACGAACGCGACCAGTGTCGGAGGCTGCGCCCCATGCAAAACGGGTCACTGCATCTCCATCACAGTGTTGCCGATCTGCACAACATCACCGAGCTTGATCACCATCGGACCGGACACTTTGTGTCGGTTCAGCCACGTGCCATTTGTGGAACCGAGGTCTTCGATCTGCCATTGGTTGTCACGGTTGAACACGCGCGCATGGATTTGCGATGCATACGTATCGTCGATCGTCACCTGACAACCTGCTGCACGACCAATCGATACTTCGCCTGTGAGAGGCCAAGCTTTCCCAGCAATCTCAATCGGCTCACGAAGAACCAAGTAGCGAGTTTGAACCGAGTCTTTCGTTTCCTTCCGGCGTTTACGTGCTGGCGCCGCAACCGGGGGTGTCGCTCCGCCTGCAGGAATCGACGGGGCAGGCCGGAGTTCTGCCCACACCGCGCGCACAACTCGAAAGAAGAACAGATACAGAAGCGCGAGAAGACAAAGCTTCAGAACCAGAAGCAATTGGTCAGAGACCATTGTCAGGACGCCTGGAACGTCAGCCGGATACTTCCGAAACCGAGTTCGTCGCCATCACGAAGTTCACGCTCGTGCACAGGCACGCCGTTGACGGTGCTGCCATTGGTAGAGCCCAGATCAACGAGCACAAACCCTGTGCCACGCGGATGGATCTCGGCATGGCGGCGGCTCACGTTGGGGTCGACCAAGGTGACCTCACATTCGGGCAATCGACCGATGCTGACCATTTGTTCGTGGAGAACAAAGCGTTCACCAGTGGGCAGAACGAGCGAACCCGCACCCGCACCACCTTGTCCTTCGCGGAATCGAGACTCGATCGAGAACGTGCCCGTTCGCTGGTTGTCATCGACAACGAGCTCAACCTCAACCGGACCGAGAAAGGTGTAGGCCTCGTCCCGAGCATGTTCGCGGGCGGCGTCGCAGAGTTCGCGGGCAAGCGAATCGGCGATATCGACGAAGGCATCGTGATCGTCGGGTGAAATGGCGATCGTGAACGAGTTCGGGGCAACCGTTCGGCCCCGGACATCGACCGTACGGTGGTCGTCCATCTCGCGGGTGAGCTTGCGGCCGATCTCGATGGGGCGGACGCCGCTCTTGAAGACTCGTGAGAACACACCTTCTACGGCATGTTCGAGACGGCGTTCGAAACCTTTGAGACCCACGAATGACAGGTTAGAGCCGCAGGGCTGCTCGGCGATGCCGGGCGAATCCTTAGGCAGAGAAAGAAATTCCGCCTGCAGATCGGATTCGTGAGCACAGACAGAGGGCAGTAGAGTCATCAGTCCACTCGCGCGAGTGGCGGAATTGGCAGACGCGCAGGATTCAGGTTCCTGTG
>CANGMY010000203.1 GCA_947455015.1 Microthrixaceae bacterium
AGCGTCGACAAACGTTTGATTTCGCTTTGCTGACGCTCGGCCATTTTGCTGAGACGTTCTTCGTCGCGCTCACGAGAGACGAGATACTGGCTGTAGGTGCCGCGATATTCGACGATCTCCCCGGTGGCTTCTTCTGCCTCACGGTCGAGGTGGATGACGCGAGTGATCGCTTCGTCAAGAAGGTCGAGATCATGACTAATGACCAGCAGCGCTCCTCGATAGGAGCGCAAAAACGACAACAGCCAATCACGAGCGTCGGCGTCGAGATGGTTTGTGGGTTCATCGAGCAGCAAGAGCTCGCTTCCCGCAAACAAGATGCGAGAGAGCTCGAGGCGTCGGCGTTCGCCGCCCGAGAGCGCTCCGATGGGCAGCTCAAGTCGATCGGCTCGCAGGCCGAGACCATCGACAAGTTTCCGAGCCTCGGACTCGGCGGCGTATCCACCTTCGATCTCGAACCGTTCCTGGGCATTGGTGAACTTTGTGATGTTCTTTTCGGAGGGGTCGTCCTCCATGGCTTGGCGAAGAGTTTCGAGTCGCTTGGCAGCAACATCGAAACCGCGGCCTGAGAGTACGTGGGTAATAGCGAGGGTTTCCGGGTCGACGGCGTCCTGACGAGGATCCTGAGAGAGGTAACCCGTCCCTCCGGATCGCTCGACGGTCCCGCGTTTGGGGGCGTTATCGCCGCCGAGAACGCGGAAGAGCGTGGTCTTTCCGGCTCCATTTCGTCCCACGAGGCCGACCTTGTCTCCGGCTCTGACCTGAAACGTCGTTCCATCAACGATGGTCTTCCCCCCGATTTCAACAGCGAGGTTCCGGACGTTCAGCACCGATCAAGTCAACCACTCCCGGGAGCCCTCGCCGACATCGACCGTTTCCACCCACTGAAGTGGACCCGTATTTCGTTCAGGATGAGCGAGGGGGACCAAGAAAGACGGCGACGGGATCACCCTTGCGACGCAGCGTTTCGACGCGAAGCACCAGAAGAGGATCAACCCCATCGAGGCCATTTGCTTCCGTATCGACTCCACCGGTTCCGTTCGTCAGCGCCTCGGCAAGGTCGACGCGACCTGCGGCGATGAGTTGATCTTGAAGGAGTGCCTCATCGACGAAGAACTGTGCACGCTGTTGCGGGGTGAGTGGATCCCAGCCGCCCAGTTCTGTCATCTCTGGGTCGGCCTTGAACTGCGCAATTTCGTCGGCGCTCACGATCCAGAGAGTGCCGACTGGCGTGCGATGAGATTCAGATCGCTCAGGGCCGAGATGACTGATCATGTTCGCTTCGGCGACAACCTGAATTCCTTCTCGTTCGAGTTGGAGTCGGAGTGCATCGCCGTAATCGCCACGCACCGAACCAGTTGTTACGACGAGGAGAGGGCCCGAACCACGGAGCGCATCGAGAGTTTGCTGAAGGAACCCGTTGAGGACGATGCCGGTGGACGGGCTTGGAGGTTGCGTGGACGATGCGGCATCGATGATTGGACCAGTAGCGGTCAACGTCACGACGGTCGCAACGACACTGAGTGCTCCGGTTGCGATTCGTTGCAGCGATCGCGATTCGAGAATTGACCAAAGCGCCGACCACAAAACCCAGGCGATGGAAAGCCACCACAAACTTGCGATGACCCACCACCATCGGACCACCCAATCAAACAGCGGACCGATGACACGGGCCGTGGCGATGAGACCGCCGATGGCAGCAGCGAGGACAACAAGTTGAAATCGCATGGCGGCGAAAGCACGTCGGCGGATTGCGAGCCACAGCGAGGCGGCCATCGCGAGAACTGGGAGAACGAACGAAGCAAGGCCAGAACCGAGAAGTGCGCCGTCGAGTCCTGCGACCTCACTGCGTCCAAGCCAAGGAGCTGCGGGAAACTTCAACTGATCGGCAGCGACATGCAGTGCCGTTCCGAATCCAGCGGGGCTATCGCCAGGTGAGAGGAAGTAATGGGTGATTGCACCGAGATTTCCCGTGCCGGCGACTTGATCGACAGCGACCGGAAGCCAGCATCCGACGAGTACCGCAAGTGAGATGCCGAGAACCCACCAGCGTTGTTTGGGGGAGTGGGGCAAGAGATCGGAAAACGCATTTCTCCGCCATGTGATGACCATGAGGGCCAATCCGAGCATCGCGAGCATCGGGAGGTAGCCAATGTGACTTTGCAATTCGAATGATGCGACGAATGCCAGTGGCGGCCACATCCAGTGGTCGCCTTCAATGACGGACCAAACGAGAAACACCGTGAGCGCCAACGGAAGGAGCGTGATGAATGGATTCCATGGATCGCGGATCATCGCTGGTCCCATGGCGTGAAGGAGAATCGCGCTGGCTCCCATCGTCAGAGCGACCAGAGGAAGTTTGCCGCGTCGCCATGCGATGGCACTCAGTGCTGCGACAGTGAACGCGTTGAGCGTTGCTGCTGCGGTCAGGATCGCTTCGGGCTTATCGCCGAACAGGTGATACGGGATGGCGAGAAGCCAGTACATCAAGGGTCCGGGATGGTTCCACCCGAATCGTGAATAGGGACCTACGAGCGGAGTCTGGCGGCCAACGTCTTCAACGCGCATTGTGAGTACTGCCCAGTCGCCACTTGGACGCCATACAAGATCAAGTGCAGCGCGTCCGGCATCAATGATCGGCCACACGACGATCGCGGTGAGAATGATCGCAACGACAATGCACGCGATCGTCCATGGATCACGCCACAATTTCGTAGGTGAATCAGACCTCTGCTGGGAGTCCGAATGCGTTGGGGGGATTGTTTGCGTCACGACAACGAAACGGTAGTTCCAACGCATGCACCATCACGGGGCGGTGCCCCGGCGGCCTGAAGAAGTAATTCAACAGCATCGATCTCAGGTGTCGCAGCGGCGAGAGGTCCGGCCTCGAAGAGCAGGGTCCGCTGCAACACCATGGAAAATTGCTGCGGTTCGAGGCCTGAGCGCAATTCGCCTCGGTCGAATGCATCTTTTATGGCGGCGTCGAAAATTGGACGGGAGTCGAAATCAATGAGTTCGTAGCGCGGTTGAGCAGTGTGACCGCTAAGCAGCAGCATCATGTTTTGAGCAATCACTGGGTTGCGTTGGATCTCATCGGTATTGATGTCGATGAGGGCTCGAACTAACGCGATCCCGAAAAGTTCGGGATCAACGGATTGGTAGCGCTCAAAGCAATTGATGAAGAGAAGACACATGGCAATGCCGGGCCGGGACCCAAACATTTGTTGGAGGGTGGACTCGGAGTATCCCGTCACTGCAGCGATTTCCGACATCGAGAGCTCGCCGAATCCGATTCGTGCCAGTAGGCGTCGAATGGCGATAGTTACTTCTCGCATCGAAGTGTCGGCGATTGCTGCAGATCCTTGGTCGCTTGCCGTTTCGCGCTCTCGCAACTTTGAGGACAACCCAACTGCTGGCCAACTGTTGAGTGAGTCGACAATTTCATAGAGGCCTCGATTGTCTTCAGGTCTCCGAGTGAGGGTGACGAGCAGAGGAAGCAGAGCCAAGCCGTAAAGGTCAATTGGAAATGCTTCGGGATCGACCCGATAGCGAGCGGCAAGTCCTTCAAGGAGCGAGCTGAAGATGATTTGCATCATCGATTCATCAATTGGATCCCGAAGCGTCCTGCCCCAGCTCTCGAGGCTGAGCAAAAATGGGGCATATTGAGAATTTTCCGCTTG
>CANGMY010000204.1 GCA_947455015.1 Microthrixaceae bacterium
GCGTTGTGGTGGTCGGTCGTAACGGTGACAACTGTCGGTTATGGCGACTACACGCCCGTGACGTTGGGCGGTCGCCTCACGGCGGTGGCGTTGCTGGTGCTCGGGCTGGTTTCGCTGGCCGTGCTCACTGCGCAGATCGCATCGAACTTCCTCGAACAGGGCCAATCGAAATCGTCAAACGACGAAGCCTGACCGGCGCCTTGCTCATGTGAGGAAGGGCCAGTACCTTGGCCATATGCACTCATTGTGTACAAATGGATCGTGGCTCACTCGTTCACGTCGAATCGGCTTTGTCTTCGCAGCGCTCGCGGTCGTGGTCGCGGGCCTTGTTCCAGCCTCTACCGCTTCAGCAGTTGCCTTTTCGAACCCAACTGCCATTTCGCCAACCGGAGTGAGCGCGGAGTATCCGGCGGTTGCGATCGGGCCCGATGGCACTGCGGTTTCGGTGTGGATCCTACACGACTCGGCTGACATCGTTCAGCAGGCCACTCGTCGACCGGGCGAAACCTCGTTCTCTGCGCCCGAGACTATTTCTGACCTCAACGGTTCTGCGGGTGACCCGACGGTGTCGGTAGGTGCAGATGGCGTCGTCACGGTGGCTTGGCTCGACTATTACGGCCAGAACGCGAACGTGAGTGTTGCGACGAGAGCGGCGGGTGCATCGACGTTCGGGATGCCACAGACGATCTCCGAAGCGAATGTTCGAAACTATGCGCCGAACCTTGCCGCGAATTCGACCGGCGAGACGGTCGTCCTCTGGACGCGAACTGTCACGAACTTGGTCGACCGTGTCATCAGCCAGGCCACGAGACCAGCGAATTCGACGATTTTTGGTTCGTACAGCGATGTGGGCATCCCAGGTGGTGCATCGCAGTGGGACGCACGTGGCGTCTTCGGGGCGGACGGGGCACTTACCGTCGCATGGTGGGCGGGTTCTGAAGTCTGGGTTGCTGATCGCGCTTCCGGAACTTCGACATTCAGTATCCCAGTTCCAATCGGTTCGCTTTCAGCGGGCGCGAGTTCTGTCGACATTGCCGAGGGTGCCGGTGGACTCGCCGTCGTGACGTGGTCAGCTCTCTCCGGCGGCGTGAATCGGGTCTACTCGGCGACGAGGCAGGTAGGTGCAACTACATTCGACATAGCAGTTGAGATGGCGCCGACAACGACAAACGCAAGCAGCCCTGAAGTAGTTGTCGCTCCTGATGGAACGATCACGATGGCGTACTCCAGCGCATCGACGCAGAACGGCCCGACCATCGTCCTTGCAGCGACTCGCCTGCCGGGTTCGTCGTCGTTTGACCAGCCGGTTGCACTCTCAACTTTTGCTGGTTGGAATCCGCACACTCTTCTCGCTCTTGACGGAACGGTTTCTGTTGTTTGGGACTGCGAGGACGGAGGAGGGCAAGGCCTCATCCAGCGGTCAACTCGTAGCCCAGGTTCCGCGAACTTCTCTGTGCCTGAGACCGTTTCCAATGCGCTCCGTTACAGTTTCTCGAACGCGGCGGCGGTTGGTGGTGACGGATCAACAGTTGTCCTCTTTCGCGCATGGAGCGGAAATCAGTTCATTTGGGAAACCTTGGTCGCAGGAGTCCCTCTCATCGGTGAGGTGTCGCCCGCAACGGGTCCAACGATTGGCGGAACGGTAATCACCATCACCGGCTTCAACTTCACCGATGGAGTATCGGTGACTGTTGGGGGAAGCCCGTGTGTGCCGGTTTTATTTGTCGACCCACAGACGATCACATGTGAAACGCCAATCGGCAGTGCGGGCAGCGTTGACGTGGTTGTCTCAACCGTCGATCAGCAGCAGGCAGTAGCGATTGGAGCATTTACGTTCCAATCCCCGTCTCCGCCCACAACGTCAGTCACAACGACAACAACGCAACTGTTTGAACCCACTACTTCGACAACTTCAGTGAACGGCGAGAGGATCGTTCCTGCATTCACAGGTTGATTCGTCTCGCTGCAGGTCTGCCGTGAAACGGCGCTACCAACCAAGAGACGTTTCTGTTGCAGAACTTTGCGCAAGTTGGGCCCAAATGAGCGACTGAATATCGGCACTGTCTGCGTCGGTAAGACCAAACGTTGGGCCGATACTTGCAGCACCCGCTGAGACCAGGAGCATCTGAAATGCAAAGGTTCGTGCGGCTCGCGGGCCGAGGCCAAAAATTTTCTCGACACGTTCCCCGATCGTGATGAGGAGCAATGGTTCGCCATCGATGAATTCCTCGGCAGGTACTCCGTGTGAGAGGAGCCACATTGTGATCTGGATTCCGATTTTGGATTCGGGCCGGGCGACGAGTGCAGCTGCATCCAACTCGCCAGCTCCGGCTACTGACTCTGCTACCTCGCTGGCAAGTCGGCGCTCAAGCTCACGAACTACTTCGATCAGCATCTGGTTTCGGCTGCCGAAATAGCGGGTGATGTACGAGCGATTGAGGCCCGTTTTGTCCTCAAGTAATCGATTGGTCACGTCTTGGATCTCATGATCGGCAAGCAGTTCGATGCAGGTATCGATGAGGAGCTGGCGGGATTCCGCGGCTGATTTTCTCTCTGCGCCTGAACGTGACATCGAGGTGACAGTAACGGATCGAGCGAGATGGTTTCTGTTGAACTGAGAGTGCCCTCGGGGCGATTCGAACGCCCGCACACGCCTCCGGAGGGCGATGCTCTATCCCCTGAGCTACGAGGGCGAGATAGCCGTATGACCCTAGCCGAGCCCTCGTGGGCCGCTATCGGCCGAGATCCGATGGCTCACTTCAAGATGTTGATAGCCCGCGAGGCAACCAGGACAATCGTTACGAGCGCTGAGCCCGACTGAAGCATCATCAACGCCTTCGCCCGTCGAGTGAGCGGCATGGTGTCGGTGGGGCTGAAGGCCGTCGAATTCGTGAAACTTGTGTAGAGGTAGTCGAAGAATGCCGGTGACCACCGGTCGGTGAAGACGTCGAGAGCGTTCTGCTGCGGGAACAGAAAGTCGCGGTCTTCGACGGTTACGTTATGGCGATCGGCAGGGCCGCCACCGTCAAGTTCCCAGTACCAAAGCGCAAAGACGATGACGTTGTTAAACCACAGCGCAATTGCTGAATAGATAAGCGGCTTGCCATCGATATTCGTATTGCGAAGCAAATCGTGCACGAGCAGCGTGAGGGCGCTGATGTTCGCGGCCGAAATTATTGCGATCAGCAGAATCGAAACGACGCGCAATGGCGTGGTGTCGGCATCGCGGCGATCAGGGTTTGTGATGACGAGCGGGATGACGAGGAGACCTTCGAGTGCGGGCAAGAGCCAGCGCGGCCCGACGATAAGCGTCGAGGGCAGAAAGATGTAGAGCCCGAGAGCAGCGACCAACGCAATTGCTGCTGGCCATCGGGGTTCGTGGCGACGAGCACCTGGCTGCTTTGCCATCAGGCTTGGTAACTGACGTTGTTGTTCGTGCGAACAATCACTCTGCCGAATGGCCAAAGTGCAAGCGTCGAAATTTTGAACGCTTGAATGCCAAAGGGAATTCCGATGATTGTGATGCACAAAACGAGGCCGAGGATGATGTGGGCGACGAAGATTGCCCAGCCAAACAACACGAGCCAGATGAGGTTGAAAATGACTTCAAGGCATCCGCCGGA
>CANGMY010000205.1 GCA_947455015.1 Microthrixaceae bacterium
AGTGCTGAATCAACGCCGCCCGACAAACCAATCACAACGTCGGAGAATCGATTCTTTGCGACGAAATCACGGGTCGCAAGAACGAGCGCGTTCCATACTTCGGCTTCTTCCGAGAGCGTTTCGGCAATGCCTGGTTGCTCGATATGCGGTCGTTCCGTCGCAGGATTGGCTCCATCAAGTTCGACATCGACGACATAGAGGTCTTCAACAAATCGCGGTGCACGGGCGAGCGGCGTTCCGTTCGGCGCCACCACCATTGAGTCGCCATCGAAAACGAGTTCGTCTTGGCCACCAACTTGGTTGACGTACGCAATCGTTGTGGATGCCTCGCGAGCACGATCGGCTACAACTGCGGCACGCTCTTGTGATTTGCCGACATTGAACGGTGACGCATTGATGTTCACCACCAGCTGAACGTCTTGTTTTCCGAGTTCGGCGATTGGTCCGCTTTCGGTCCAGGCATCTTCACAAATAGAAACGCCGAAACGGACACCTTGCGCATCAAAGACCGGAACAGGGCCGTCGCCAGCAGCGAAGTAGCGCGCTTCATCGAAAACCGAATAGTTCGGCAGTTCGCGCTTGCGATAAACGCCTTGCAGCAAACCATTGGCGATCACTGCGGCGGCATTGAAAAGAACGGAACGACCGACTGCGGGGGCCGAAGCGGTGACCTCACCATGATCGGCATCGGCTCCGCGCGACGCGGCACCTTGTTCCACGAATCCCACAATCGCCGTGCATGAACCCGACGCGGCAACGATTCGATCGAGTGCTGCACGCACATCACGGACAAAGCCCGAACGAAGAAGAAGATCCTCGGGTGGGTATCCGGTGATGGCGAGTTCGGGAAACGCAACAATGTCGCAACCGAGTGAAGTCGCCCGTGTCATCAGTTCAATGATGCGTGACGTATTGCCATCGATATCGCCGACGACCGTATTCAGTTGAGCGAGACCGACACGCAGGCTTGGCACCCCCGCAGACTACGGGCCTTCGCACGACGCAATAGCCTCCGAGTCGTGGCAACACCCGGTGATGCGACCCCAGTACCAAGCGAGTTGCTCGATCTCGCCGACCGAAGCGCCTCACCTGCCGCGGTCCGCGTCGCCCTCGCTCGCCTCAACGACGCCGACCCCAACGCGCTTCCAGCGGCAAGCGCCGATGCCACGCTGGCCCATTCGCTGGTCTCGGTCCTTGCCGCGAGTCGGTCCCTCACCCGCCTCATCGAAGCCCGTCCCGCTGACTCGCTTGCCGTCCTCGCCGCTCACACGAAGCGGGCAGCACTCAGCGTGTCCTCGGCCGACAACCTCGTTGCTTGGCGGAATCTTGAGTTCCTCCGAATCGCCTCCCTAGACCTCACTGGCATCGACACCCTCGATGAAGTCGGGGCCAACCTGGCAGCACTCGGCCGTGATGTCCTACAGGCGTCGTGGCAGCTCACCGAGGACGGCGAAACTTCTCTCGCCATCATCGGTATGGGCAAGTTGGGCGGCAACGAACTCAACTACTCAAGCGATATCGATGTGCTGTTCGTTGGCGAAGGTTCGCGCCAAGCCCTCGATCGACGAGCTCGGGCGATCATGGACATCGCTCGGCGATGTTTTCGTGTCGACGCCAATCTTCGCCCGGAGGGACGGGACGGTCCGCTCGTACGAACTGTGGAGTCCTACGAGGCGTACTGGGAGCGCTGGGCGGAACCTTGGGAGTTCCAAGCGCTTCTCAAAGCGCGCCCTGTTGCAGGCGACACCATTCTTGGAGAACGTTGGCTTGAGGCGGCCCAACGGTGGTTATGGGCTCGGCCATTCGATGCCGAAGCACTCCGATCTCTGAGAGCACTCAAGGCTCGGACTGAAGCAGAGGTCGCGCGCAAAGGCCTGGGCAATCGCGAACTCAAACGCGGTCCGGGTGGCATTCGTGACATCGAATTCACGGTGCAGCTTTTGCAACTCGTGCATGGACACCTTGATCCGGACCTTCGCGGGGCCACCACGTTGACGATGCTCGAGGAAATGGCAACCGCCGGTTACATCGATGACACCGACGCAGTGCAAATGGCATCGTCGTACAGGGAATTGCGGACAGTCGAGCATCGCTTGCAACTCGTCGACGAACAGCAGGTGCACACTCTGCCCACCGACACGGTTGCTCTCGACCACCTCGCACGCGTGATGGGACGGCGCGATGAACCGCGCGGAACCGCAGCCGAACAACTTGAACGCGAACTGCATCACATTCAAACCACCGTTCGCGGAATTCACGAACGCGTGTATTTCCGTCCCCTCCTTGAAGCGTTTGCTTCGACAGCGTCCGATGAATCATCACTGAGCGCAGAGGCGACGGAAGTTCGACTTGCAGCATTTGGTTTTGTTGATGCTCGGCGAACGGCTGCTGCGCTTGGCGAACTCACACGAGGACTCAATCGCTCTAGTCGTTTGATGCAACAAATGTTGCCCTTGCTTCTCGATTGGCTTTCTCTTTCTCCCGATCCCGACCTCGGTCTTCTCCTACTCCGCAATCTTCTGACAGGTCCGCGCCAATCACGACAGATCGCTGAAACCTTTCGGGAATCTCCTGCAGCAGCGCAATCGCTGTGCACAATCGCCGGAACCAGTCGACTGCTCGGCGACATCATCGCCGCAAACCCTGACCTCGTTGCTCGACTTCCCTTACCCGAACAACTCGTCACAAAAGATTTCAACGGACTCGTTGCAACTGCAACCGCATCAATGGAGATGCGCGACGGCAACAGCGAGCAACAAGCATCATTACGGCGCTGGCAACAACGGAATCTTCTTGGCATCGCCGCTCGCGACTTGTTCGACAATGCCGACGTCGAACGAGTGGGGCATGACCTCACGACGTTGGCAGAGGCAACGATCGAATCGGCACTGCAAAGCCTGAATCCACAGATTCCCTTTTCCGTGATCGGGCTGGGGAGATTCGGTGCCGCTGAACTCGCCTATGCCAGCGATCTCGACGTGATGTTTGTTCACCAAGGTTCAAGCGCCGACGACATCGACGAAGCTCGGCGTCTTTCGAAATCACTCATACGAATGATCTCTGGTTCGACGCCAGCCGCTCGTCTCTACGAGATTGATTGCGACCTTCGCCCCGAGGGGAAGAACGGTCCGCTCTCACGTGGTGTTGATTCCTACGCTATTTACTGGCGAGAGCATGCGCTTACCTGGGAACGACAAGCGATGACGCGCGCTCGCGTTGTTGCTGGAAACCGAGCGCTCGGTGATGAACTTCTCGATGAAATTGCACCTTGGGTGTGGGGTCCGGGACTTTCAGCCGAGGGCATTCGCGACATCAGGCGAATGAAAGCTCGCATCGAAGCCGAACGCATCCCGATGGGCGAGGACCCTGACTTCCACCTCAAACTTGGTCGCGGTTCGCTTTCCGATGTCGAGTTCACCGTTCAGATGCTGCAACTGCAGTACGACGTCAAAGCCACTGGGACCATCGATGGGCTCCGAGCCCTCGCCCAGGGCGATGTACTCGACCCCGAAGATGCTGCGATCCTCGCGGAGGCCTACGAGTTCTGCGAACGGGTGCGCAATCGATGGTTCTTGGTCAACAGCGCACCGAGCGACTCGATGCCGACACAGCCAGAGTCGGC